>JAYFQB010000167.1:0-8004 GCA_034927385.1 Anaerolineaceae bacterium
ATTGATGGAGACACAGCTCAGGTCGGCCCAGAGATTGCTGAACACCTCAATATCCCTCACATTAGTTATTGTGAGGAACTTAAAATTGATGGTGATGAGGTTGTTGTCAAAAGACAGTTTGAGGACAGATATCAAATCCTAAGTGTGCGTATGCCCGCGTTAATAACCGCCCTGGGGGAATTGAACGAACCTCGCTATATGACTCCTGGTGGAATCTTTGACGCATATCGGGAGAAAGAAATAACCCTTTGGACTCGACCCGACATACCAATAAAAGATGAAAACATCGGTTTAAAAGGATCTCCAACCCGTGTTGCTAAAACTAACCCTAAGTTACTGAAGCAACCAGGAACAAAAATTGAGACTGGTGTCGATGAATCAGTTCAATTCATTATGGAAAAACTGAAGGAAAAGTTCATCTTATGAGAGATTGCGATATGAGTATCAAAGAAAACGCTGTATTTGTCTATGCTGAACAGGTTGACAACCGAATTACACCTGTTTCCTTGGAATTGCTCGGAAAAGCGCATGATTTGGCAGAAAAATTAGGCAGCCAGGTAGTAGCTCTTTTACTTGGCTTTCGGGTTGCCGAGTTGACGAATATATTGACCAGCTACGGAGCTCAAGCAATTGTGCTCGCTGACCATGCCGATTTAGGGCAATACCGCACTGAACCTTTCACTCAGGTGATAAGTCAGATCATCGAGCGTTACCAACCTGAGATTGTCCTTTTTGGAGGTACCAGTATTGGGCGAGACCTGGCACCACGAGTAGCTGGCAGAGTTCATACTGGTTTGACAGCCGATTGTACTTCTCTGGAGATAGAGGAAGACTCGAAAAGATTCCTGATGACACGCCCTGCATTTGGGGGAAACTTATTAGCGACAATTGTTTGTCCTGAGCACAGACCCGCGATGGCAACAGTTCGACCTGGTGTGATGGTGAAGCGTGAACCAAATGAAACAGCCGTAGCAGAAATTGTGGATTTTCATGGGATTATTGTTGAAAATAGTTTGTTCACGACCATCCGCGAAATTTTAAAGAAAGATGTCAGCAAGCATGATATCCAGGATGCCAAAATTATCGTTGCGGGCGGGCGTGGCATGCACAACACTGAGGGCTTCGCGTTATTACAGGATCTGGCGGATTCCTTGGGTGGTGAGCTAGCCAGCTCAAGAGCTGCTGTTGATGCCGGTTTGCAGGACAAGTCAAGGCAGGTTGGTCAAACCGGAATAACCGTAAGACCATTACTATACATTGCCTGCGGTATATCTGGCGCAATTCAGCACCTCGCGGGTATGGAGGAATCAGATTTTATCATTGCAATCAACAGTGATCCGACCGCGCCAATTTTTAACGTTGCTGACGTTGGTGTTGTAGGCGATGCTTTTAAAATTGTGCCAAAACTCATTGAAGCCATTCGCCGTGAACGAAGCTAATAAGAATTTCATATCCCTGGCAAAATAAAGATATCTTGACTAAAAATTGCCAAAATAAACAAATCATTTTTTATCGACGGGTACCACAACAACCAAGGTGCCCGTCCTTTTTTGTATTTCCAGAGGCGGAACTGGATAAAATCCGGGATTCTCGTCGATAAATTTGCTTCTAAAAATAACGGCACAATTTAGAATTTTATTTTAAGAAAAAGCACTTGCCCATATTTAAGGGAAGTGCTTTTTCTATCTTTTTTTGAATGTGGCTACATGAATTGGTAATCTTGTTTTGTCACAATTTAGCCATCTGTTTCAGTGCCGCGCTGACGAGCAGTGGGGCGCCGGTGGCGGTCTTGATGTCGTCGAGTGAGTACTCCGGGTTCTGTTCAATCAGGACGAAACCCTCATGGGTGACTTCGATAACTCCCATTTCTGTGATGATCAGGTCGACCTCATTTACCGCTGTCAGGGGCAGGGTGCATTCCCGTAATAGCTTTGGCGCGCCTTTGGCAGTATGCTCCATTGCCACGATAACCTTTTTTGCGCCGCTCAAAAGGTCCATCGCGCCGCCCATGCCCGGCACCATCTTGCCGGGAATCATGTAGTTTGCGATGTCGCCGTTTTCTGCCACTTGCAAAGCTCCCAGGACGGTCACGTCCACATGCCCACCGCGGATAATGCCGAATGACATGGCGCTGTCAAAGAAGCTGCCTCCCGGCAGAATTGTCACAGGCATTGCGCCGGCATTTGCGATACATGGATCGAGCTGATCTTCGGTCGGAACTGGTCCAACTCCGATGAAACCATTCTCAGACTGGAAGGTAACATCTCTGCCCTCTGGAACAAAATTCGCAACCAGGGTAGGCAGCCCGATGCCGAGGTTCACAAGCGTTCCATCCTGGAGCTCCTGAGCAACCCGTTTGGCGATGAATTCCTGCATTTGCTGTTTGTCCATCATAGCGCACCTCCATCAATAATGTGATCAATAAAGACTCCCGGAACCACGACTTCATCCGCACACATCTCGCCGACTTTCACCACTTTCTGAGCTTCGACAATCGCGATATCCGATGCGGCACCCATGTAGGTGTTGAAGTTGCGGGTGGCACCATGGAACGAAAGATTGCCTTTCTCGTCGGCTTTTTCGGCGAAGAGTAAAGCAACATTCGCTCGCAGGGGTTTTTCGAGCAGGTAACGCTCGCCATCAATCTCGATGACGGTTTTCCCTTTTTCCACCTCAGTGCCCAGACCGGTTTTGGTCAGAACTCCGCCGAGCCCAAAACCACCAGCCCGAATTTGTTCGATCAAGGTCCCCTGGGGGATTAACACAACTTCGGTTTCGCCTTCCAGCATCTGACGTCCGGTTTCGCGGTTGGTGCCAACGTGCGACGCCAAAATTTTCCTGAACATCTTCGCTACAACCATCTTGCCAACACCACGATCAACAAAACCTGTGTCATTGCAAATCAGCGTCAGGTCCTTAACCCCCCGAGCGATCAAGGCGTCGATGAGCCGTTCCGGCGTGCCGACCGCCAGAAATCCCCCGACCATGAGCGTATCGCCATCCCTAACAAGGTTTACTGCCTCTTCCAAACTAATCAACTTATTCATGTTTCTGACCTTTCTCCAGGATAAGTTCAAATGCTAAAAGCGTTCTGCTTACGGGCTGCTAGTTCAGTGCAAATGAAACTGGCAACGTCATCGGCGTATTTGCCAGGACCAAACCCCGCGTCACAGCCGAGCTCCTTGGCAAGTTCGTGGCTGATTCGGGGACCGCCGATGATGAGCAAAAACTGCTTACGCAACCGTTCGGCTTCGAGGAGTTCCACCAATTCCGTCAAGTTCTGAACGTGAACATTTTTCTGGGTTACCGTCTGAGAAACCAAGAGAACGTCAGCGTCAAACTCCACTGCCTTACGGATGAAGTCCTCATTGGTTACCTGGCTGCCGAGATTGAGCGCTTCAATCATCTTGTACCGCTCCAGCCCGTAATGACCCGCATAACCTTTCATGTTCATGATTGCGTCAATCCCAACGGTATGGGCGTCGGTACCCGTGCTCGCACCAATCACCCGGATTTTGCGTCCGAAATTCTGATGGATGAAAACGTCGGTTTCATCCATAGACATCAAATTCACATCTACCGAATCAACGTGTATTTGCGTGTAGTCTACTGTATGACTCAGGCTTCCATAGACCACAAAGAAGCTAAACGACTTGTCCAGAGGGGCATGATGGGTGACCGTTGGCTCAATGATGCCCATTTTCAATGCCAACTGTCGCGCGGCTTCCACCGCAACTTCATTGTCAGCCACCGGCAGGGTGAACGAAAGCTGCACCTTGCCGTCATTCATTGTGTCGCCATAAGGTTTCAACTGGGTAAGGTCAAGCGTTTTGTCGAAATCCGCTTTTTTGGTTGAATAGAGTCCACTACTCATGGTTTTCCTCCGTTGATGAAGCCAAGGCGCGATGATAACGCTCTGAGCCTTGCCTGGATTCTTCCAGCAACAAGCTAATGAAAGGATTCATGTAATGTTCTTCTTTCAAAACGACCCCGGCTAATCCTTTGCCGCCGTCAAAGGGGCGTTTAATTCCTGCCAATTTGCCTTCTTCAATGGTTCTGAAAAGACCATCTCTTCGGATGGTTTGCAGCAGATCCAGGGCAAGGTCAAGCACATCCGCAGCCCGCTGTTCCATGATTCCGCCTTCGCGAAACTCAATATCCTCACCAAAATCGGCAAAGCTGTTGGCAATATACCGTGCGTTCTCAATCCCGAGGGCACGATCTGCCAGGAAGGGGGTGTGGATGGCTTCGGTTAACATGCCCAACAGGTGGATTCGCTGATTGCTGATCACCGTCACTATGTTGAAAAGGGCATCCTGAACGTGGGATTTAAAGATATTTCCCGTTTTAAACTTAGTCGGGGGCAGGTATTTAAGCGGCGCGTTGGGGAAAATCTGCCTGGCAAGCTGCGCCTGGGCAAACTCATAGAGGAAAGCGTTTTTTAGCTCAGGGTTCATCTCGAAAGCGTGCCCCAGACCCATCTGTTCTTCTGGCAAACCAGCCTTTAAGGCGAATTGTTCATTAATCAATTGGGATGCAAGCACAGTGTGGGCTTCTTCGTAGGCATCCGAAGTGGTCAGATAATTGTCCTCACCCGTATTGATGATCACGCCGGCAGCCGCGTTGATCATGCGCGAGAACTCCTGGTCAATTAAGGTCCGCTGCATGTTGATATCACGGAAAAGGATGCCATAAAGCGCATCGTTTAGCATGACATCCAGGCGTTCATAAGCTCCCATCACCGCGATTTCAGGCATGCAGAGACCCGAACAGTAATTACAGAGCCGGATATAGCGCTTCAGTTCCGCGCCAACTTCGTCCAGTGCTTCCCGCATAAGTCGGAAGTTTTCCTGGGTCGCCATGGTGCCGCCAAATCCTTCGGTGGTCGCTCCATAGGGCACATAGTCGAGCAGGCTTTGCCCTGTGGTGCGGATAACCGCGATGACATCGGCGCCTTGTTTGGCTGCTGCCACAGCCTGGACGATATCCTCGTAAATATTTCCGGTTGCAACGATCACATAGATTAATGGTCCGGTGTGGTCGCCATATTCGCGCAGTTTATCTTCACGGATGATGCGATTATGGTGAATTTTGGCGATAGCTTCTTCGGCTCGTTTTTCTGCCCATAGCTGGATCTCGAATAGATCAACCGGATCGGTTTGAGTGAGATCCATTTCACCGTGGGCGACTGCTTCAGCGATCTCCTGAGGGGTCTTTCTGAGGGAGATCGCAGCCTGACCCAGCCAGTAGGCTACCCCAAGCCCGAGCATCTGGCGGGATGCAAGGTGTTCCACAACCACATTTGGCAGAGGCACGCCTATAGGGTCGACACCGTCTATGCCGAAAAGCCGGCAGATTGACCTTTCTATGGTGGTGGTGGTGAATTGTTGGGTATAAGAATGGACATCATCCACCACTTGCCGGGCTGCTTCGCGAGCTTGACGGACTTTCTCCCAATCTATCTTAAGTTTTGCCATTAATCCTCCTGTCGAACTGCTATCATCTCGCGCAGAAGTTCTTCGTCCACGCCAAGCAGCTCGGCAATTTTTATCGCGCCGGAAGGAGCATGTTTTTGACAATCAGTCTCCTCAATGCGGTAGTCCATTAAACTTTGAATTCTTCTGACCCTTGACAGGTCTTCATTTTGTAGATTCATAAACAGATCAGATAAACTCTCCGCGGAATGTCCTGTGCTGTCTGGTGCTTTTGCGGCTCCGTGATGATAGGGAGGCAATTCAGCCAAAGCATCAGGATTGATTCCGCGCACTTGGTAGAAACGAATTCCAGGAGATTGTTTTACATGGTAATGTGTGGCAATCAGGAAGGTACTTTTGGATCTGCCATAAACATTGCTCAGGGCTTGGACAATGGCGGTCGCGTCGGCAGGTTTTGTTCCCCGGCAGGGCTCATCCATTAAAATCAAGCCCGTTTGGTTCTGGCTCAAGCGGAAGTGGTTGCGGATTTGGACGGCTTCCAACCCGAAAGACGAAAGCCCTCGATGCAAATCGCCATCATAGCTTGATTCAAACGCGAAAAAGTCGAACATCGGGGTTTCCAAACTTTCGCAGAAGGGAAAATAACCAAGCTGGGTCATCAGAAGTGCCAGGAAGGTCGTCTTGAGTGCAACACTCTTCCCGCCCATGTTGGCTCCGCTCAAAACCGTCGTCCCTTTTCTCAACTCAATCGATATTGGTGTGAAAGACAGCCCCTGTTTTTCAAGCATTTCCGCGATAAGGGGATGAAATGCGTTTTGGAGGACGGCTGGGCTTTGCGGTTCAACCAGAGTCGGCATGCAACCATCCCAGCGATATGCCAGGATCGCTTTCGCGAGGCGAAAATCAAGGATGGCGCAGCTATTGACGCAATTTTTGATCTGGGGCAAAAATTCCGCCAGGCTGGCGCCCAAATGCTGCCTTATCGTTTCCTCTTCCTGGGATTCTTCCGTGGCAATCAGCGCGCGTTGAGTCAGCAATGTTTTACGTTGAGAACCCGTTGACTGACGGATTTCTTTTTCAAGTTCCTTTTTTCTTGACCGTATCTCCGCAAGTTTTGGGGAATACTCGCTGTAAATGTGGAATGTGGGGTTGCCTGTGCCGGCTGGGTCCAGTAACGCTGCCGCGGATAAGGTGTCGTCAAAGCTGATGCTGGCAGCATCGAGCAAGTGTGTCATTTTGGATAGTCGTTTGAAAATCAAAAATGCACCTTTAAGCTCAAAAAACTCGGTGTCATCCAGAAGGTTGCCCTTTTCGAGCCGACTGAGCGTACCTCTGAGTTCGCGGAGCCGCGCCAACTGAATTTGGGCTTCCGGCACCTGGGGATGGTCCAGTTCGACCAATGTCAATAGCCGACCAAGAGCCGCCAGTTCATCCTGCAACGCTTCGCGGGATTGCTTTGTGTACATCATCGCGGAGTTTTTCAGGGCGTTTCCTTGCGGGCTGCGGCATTGGCAGGCGTCCAGGATGTGAAGTAGACCCACTTCATCCAGCAAATCGCGTGTGATGATGACCGAGGATTTCATATGAGGCTCACATAGTCCTTGGACCCAGATCGACAACTGGAACAGAGATACACTTTCGCATTTCAGCAAGCACCGACCCAGAGGGAAGGGTATGCCCGTTGGAACGGGTTGGATTCAGGCAAACAAGGCGCACGTCCAGCGGATTTACGACAGCGAGGTGAATCCCGTGTTCGTGAAGCTTATGGAGATTAGATGGGTTAATAAACAGCCGCGTGCCTTCTTCGACCACGACAGTTAGATTCTCGAAATTCCTTTCTCGCAGCAATTCATTCAGCACCTGGTCTGTTAGGGCACCTTGCAGGTAAAGATAGGTCGTGGCGGGTGTAAGGGCGTTCGCGACTATCCTGCCGTAACCCACCAGAGTGGGAGTTTCCAGAACGGATACGGAAAATTTAGGCTCTTCGCCGCTCAGCATGATCACACATTTTCTGGTGGTGGTCAAAAGCTCCTGAGAAAAAACAGCCGCCACACTTTCGGGGAGAGAAGGCGTTTGCAATAGATTCAACGCAAAGCTGGCTTTTTCAGCCAGGATCTCCGGATTTCCGGAGGTTTCCGCGCTGACACACAGGATGGCTGCCTCGCTTAATCCGCAACCAGCCTGGGAGCGTCGGGAGAGGGCACCATCGATGATAAAAAGGCAGTCTGGTTCATGCTTTCGCATTAATTTGCCGACCGCCTCAAGCTCGTCCGTCACGCTTGGTCCCGCCAATTCCACATAGCCGTCACTCAAAGCCCGGCAGACGACCACTTCGCCTAATGCGGTTCGAATGTTGCTCAACTCCAATATTTCGAGCAGGGCATCACTGCGCAGAAGCGCCCCTTCCGCGCTGGCGATCAAAGTTCCCATTGGCACGTAGATCCGCGGCTTTGGGTTGCCGTTCAGGATGTCTTCCGATTCGCCATCCCTGCCAACCGAGGTGAGCGCCAAAGGTCTTCGCTGGCAACTTTCTGTCCAGGCAGCGATGATGTGGTTAAGGCAGGTTGTT
>JAYFQB010000164.1:0-3199 GCA_034927385.1 Anaerolineaceae bacterium
GAATTTTATCTGTCAAAAAGACCGCGAAATATCGCGGTCTTTTTTTTACCTCCAACCGTAGGTCAGGTTCCGCTTCTGAACCTGACATCACAAACGGTAGTATTACCTCGTACAAGATTTTGCAGGCCTATCTGGGGTAACGGCCCGTTTTCAGGTAAAGACCCGGAATTGAAACACGGTAAGCAATTTTGGCTGTTTTTTTGGCGCACGAGGGTTGAATCGTTGGTACACCCATCTACCACCCCCCCGCCTTGATCCCGCCTGACAATTTTCGAGAAATCCCCACGATCGTTTTTGGTAAACCTGCCCAAAAAAGGATTAATACTCAGCCCTTTTCGTATTTGTTAGGAGTTGTCACATCAAGAACTAAAACTTGATTACGTGGGTGTAGGCCTGGCGATTAACCTATCATTGCATACACTCCCCTAATATGTCATTTTGAGACTATAGTCTACTTGATACATATCTACGCGCATTAATAACAGTCTGATAGATCTTGTTTGAGTAACTATCCAATCGCCAAACTGTGCCCATGGGCACGGTCTTGACCCAATGACCACCAAACTGGCAAAGTATTGGATCCGCTGTTTTTGCGAGAATATGCCGTTAGGGCAAGCAGAAGCGTGACAGCGCTCCTCGATCCAGTAATATCGTCACATTCGGATGACGCGAGCGTCAACCGTGTTTACATGGCATATAAAAGATTTGAGGCAACGTAGAGAGGTGTCTGCCATTTGGTTGAGGGAAAAGGCGCTGTGGTAGGGGCATGGCACGTGTCAAGACCATGATGGTTTGAAGTTAGTTTAGGGTGATTGTTTACACTTTTGTCTATCACATAGCATCCCTTAAATCATAATGGCAAGCCCATTTATGCCATGAAAGCGGGTAACCACGGGGGGTTACCCCGTTTCTTTGGAGTGTGGCTCGGTGCGAAGCCGCTTTTTGAGGGAGTAGCTTCGGTATATGGAAACCCTTTTTTTTACCTTTGACCAGGAGAAGCGTCAAACGACCGAAAGGCGAGCACCGAAGGGGGAGGGTGGAGGCTTGTTTTTGACTCGCGTAGGGCGACGAGTTGCCCTACGCTCCTCCGTTCAGTTTGTTTTTTGTTTTTGTCTTTTTTATAACCGTTGGCTATCGTCCAGCCGCAAGGCTGGCGAAGCCAACACCTAACAGACCGCGGTTATTTGTCTTTGTCTTTTGTCTTTGTCTTTACCGCGTGCGATGAGCGTAGCGAAGAGGCGCAACCGAACCCCTATCCCCCCCTACTGCCCTTCCCCAGTTCCGCCCCCCCAAGTTCAACGTACATTATCGGGGTTGGGGGGGTTGGGGAAGGGGTCAGGGGGGCGGGTTTGGGGGGGGGAGGGGAAGGGAAGGGGGGGAGGGGGACGGCGGGAACGGCAACAAGGCATTTATGGCGGGTTGGGGTCTTTGTCTTTTCCCAACCCGCCTAAAGCCTTGTAGTTCCCCCGAAGGCGAAGGTAAAGCCACGTCCTTGCTTTTGTGGCTTTGACCTTTCGCCTGAGGCATCTCGAAAGGTGGACGTATCGCAAAATGAGAATGTCAGTTTTAGGTTGCCTGGTGACGGTTGCCAGCCGGACGGGTTGCCGTCTGGTGACCTATGCCGGCAAAGGTGGAAGCATCGCAAAATGAGAATGACAGTTTTAGGTTGACTTTATAGACTGAAAGTCGATCCCAAACATGAAGTGCATGCATGCAGGATTTGCCGGCAAAGTGGGGCTGGTTGGATCACCTGGTAGGTTTCTTTTGCAATACCTTTCACCGCCAAGGTGAAAGGTGTTGCATACAGCTTCAATTATGGCAGGAAGGTAATAAGGGGGAAGTTTCGACCGATGCGCTTTTTATTTTGTAGGGAGAAAGTTCCCCCTGAAGGTGTAGCCTGAAAGCAGGAACTGAACAGATTGGATAATTCAATAACTCCCTGAATTTTAGGGAGTTATTGAAAGAAGGTAGATAAAGCACATTGAGGTTTGGGAGTGGAAAAGATTGTAACACATAATTTAGAAAGTATGTTCTATAATCAACAGTAATATTTCATTCTACTTCACGAAAGGTTTTTACTATGAGTAATCAGAATTTGATTGAATTTGAAAAAGAGGGTATTCAAAGGCTTGACCAGGTGCAAGTTGTTGAAAGGTTTTCAGTTCTTTACCGGTCTATGAAAGAAGCGAATAACCTTACTTGCATTGACGCCTCAAGCGTGAAGTTTGATATGAATTTTCTTTTTGCTGACGTGCTGGAGTGTTTGAATTTATTGACTTTCAATAACTTATCAAAGGTTATTGGAATAGCCCAAGCGGGGAGGATTTGGAGAGATGTCAAAACCCAAAGGAAGTAACAAGATAGCTTACGCAAAGAAGGTTGTTCGGTCTGCTTTGCTTTACTCCAAAGGTTTTCAGGTTGTTTACATAGCTAAGGATTTGGGAGTAAGCCAAAGGATGGTTTATTACTATCTTACTGACTGGTTTACAAATAAAAGTTACTTCACTTCGCTTGCCAAAGAAGCGGGGTTTTTTATTTCAGTGACGAAAGATTGAAAAGGCTACAGCTGGGGGCTTGTGTTTAGATTTTGATTTTATAAGCTACATATGGGGTTGGGTGTCTTTGCAATCCTCCCCCCGAAAGGGGGAGGATTGTTTCTTTCCTGGTGGGGGTTTTAGGGGGAGGTATCGGTCTGTCGTTTCGGCGGTAGCCGGAACGGCTTACCGCGAAACCTCCCCCTAAAGTCTGTGTAAAGATAGTAATGATCGTGCCGCCTGTGCCCACCGTGAAACGGATGGGTAGGTTTTTTTTTGTCTTTTTTTAGCGGGTAACCACGGGGGGTTACAGAAGAACCGGCGAACTTATAACGAGCATCGGGGGGCGGTTGCGGGCGTCAGCCCGCAGGGGGCGAAGCCCCCCGGGTGGCTGGCGGTGCGAAGGGGCGGGCGAAGCACGCACCGAAGCAAGCCAGACACCAACCGCCCCCCGTTGCTTGTACCTACAACTATCTGTGTGGTCTTTCACAGATAGGGTTACCCCTACATCTGGGAAATTAAAGGCTCCATGTATGTAAACAGGCGAGGCTGACCCAACATGCTTTTGGGTCAGCCTCGTTTTTGCCGTACTTCGGTTTATAAGCCGATTAGTTCTGGTTTACAGGTATAAAGTTATACTTTTCCAGAATCGCCTGACCATCCGG
>JAYFQB010000160.1:0-2961 GCA_034927385.1 Anaerolineaceae bacterium
CACCTGGACCCAGCAGGCTTACCTCAAGGCTTCCAATACGGGTTTTGGAGATTGGTTTGGCTTACCTGTCGCTGTCTCCGATGAAACGATCGTTGTAGGAGCTGCATATGAATCCAGTGCTGCCACGGGTGTCAATGGTAATCAAAGTGACAACAGCGCTTCAAAATCTGGTGCTGCCTATGTTTTTGTTGGGGAGACGAGCGTTCCACCTGTCTCCATAACAGGCATTGAAATCAACCAGGCTCTTGGAGTTCAGAAGAACAATGAGCAGAATTATGTGGCTGGGAAAGACGCAGTCATAAGAGTCTTGATGAACCAATCTGTTGTCGTGAACCCCTCCACTCAATCTTTGGAGGTCAAACGGGGAGGAGCGGTTATAGCCAACCTCCGCCCAAATAATTATCCTTCTTCAGTGAATTCGATAGATTTCTTCCTATCACCGAGTTTGACTAACTGTTCTGGTTGTGGGAATTCAGAAACTTATACAATTACAGCTAATATTGATGGTAACCTTTTCTCGAAAACAGTTGACTTCCATAAATCCAACAAGATAAGAATCTTAGTTAGGCCGGTTACACTGATTTTCGATGACCACGAACAATCGCTTTCTACAGATGAGTGGAAATATGCTTATCACTTTTTACAACAAACATACCCAATCGCAAGAGGTAATGTTGAGTGGGTGATTGGTGAACCGATGAGGCGGTCCGCTAAAACACTTGTCGATTCAGAATTAAGGTCTCTTGCCCAAGAATTAACTTTTTCAAGGTTATTATGTGGCCTTTTACCTTTAGATTATTGCAGATATGATGCGAGGATGGCGATCATGCCCCCTTTGTACATTCCTGATGGAACAATGGGACTTCGTCTTGGTGGAAATGGTATTGTTGTTTTTGCCAATGGCAGTTTCTCGTTGGGCGAAGGCGCGGAAGCCCCGATATTTACGATTGATTTTATGCAAGCTGTTGTTGCTCATGAAATTGGCCATGCTTATGGGTTGGGCGATGAATATGATCTTGATTATGCCTCGTATAGATGTGATGTAAATCCTCCTCCTGAAGAATATTATGACTGCGGTGAAATAACTCAACCCGAGCCTTGGCCAGGCCCTGGCACTGGGTCTCTAATTCCAGCCTCAGATCATCCTTTTGAATTAACAGGTTATGGTCGTGGTCTATTGACAGATAAGGTGAGCTTCATGGGCAATTATTACCATCAAGCAGATATATGGATCTCGAAAGATGCCTATTCGAAACTCTTCTATGAACTTAAGCAAAACTCCACTACAAATCAGACACAAATCAATGAAACAGGCAGAGTGATTTTAGCAAGTGGTTGGATTGGTCAAGATGATTCACTGCGCTTGGAGCCTTGGTATCACAGCGATGGACAATTACCCATGATAGGGACTGGAGATTATTCGATCGAAGCGCAGGATTCTATCGGAACCGTGCTTTCAACCCAATTTTTCGATATTTCCTTCACGGATGAGAGTAACCCGCCAAAAATCTGGGATGAAGCTCTCTTTTCCATTTCCTTGGCTTACCCAGAAGGCACGGCCAGATTTGTGATCAAACACGGCTCCACAATTCTCGGCACTCGTGAGATCGCTTCAACCTTACCAAGTGTCTCTCTCACTTCGCCCAATGGGGGAGAAGTGTGGGATTCAGAAACCATGCAGACGGTCACATGGGATGGCCTCACAGACGGTTCTGTGTCTTACACGCTGCTCTACGCACCTGATGGAGTTAGCTTTGATGTTTTGGCAGTTAACCTGACCACGAATTCTTACAAGGTGGATCCTGCTTACCTGGTGGGTGGAGAAAACGCCCGCTTCAAGATCTTTGCTACAGATGGCGTAAATACAGTTGAAGACACGACAGATGGTCCTTTCACAGTCCTGCCCAAAATGCCTGACGCCTTCCTTCATTTTCCCGAGGATGGTGCTCAGTTCCCCTATGGCTTGTCGATCATCTTGGACGGTTCCGGTTACGATCTTGAGGATGGAATCCTCTCAGGTGAAAACATCACCTGGTCCTCTGATGTCGATGGCTTCCTGGGGACTGGTGAAAACCTGCTTGTCGACCTGAGTTATGGTTACCACACCCTTACCCTGGAAGTCCAGGACTCAGACGGGAATACTTCACAGAAAAGCATCTCCGTGTTCATAGGTACCAAAGTCTACCTGCCAACTGTCATTAGATAAGATTTTTCACAATTTCAACAGGGTGTGATCAACGGTTATTGATGATGATCGCACCCTTTCTTTATAAATTATTTTTTAAAAACATCAATTTCCCTCTCATACCCCACAGGTTCAGCGCTTAAATAGCCCATGTATTCTTTGTTGACTTGACTTAGGAATCAATTTAATGATGATAATTAACCGTTTGAAAGGCTTGTTTGTATCACAGCCTGGTCACACCCGAAGTGTTTAGTTTGTAGAAAACGAAAATGAACTCCTGGTTGGGACCGTGTCACTAGACACCTCCGCATTTGATCGAACTTCATATCCACAAGAGATGTCATATCTTCGCCGGATCCCTGCCACCCACGGGGAGGAAATCTTCATCACGGAAAATGATCTCGAAGAAAAATGGTCTAAGCCATTCCGTCCGAGCGGCGCAAGGAAATCACCCAGCAGCTGCAGGAGCTCCTGGTGGGTTCGGGCATGCTGGCGCAGAGATAATTCCCACTTCATACTGGAAACTCAAAATTTACTTTTGTCCCTCAGAGTGTAATAGCCAGATTTGGTCTTGCGCAAAAATTCGTGTATAATATCTGTTTGCGCGCGTCTGAAAGACGCTAAGCATATTTTAAGCCTGGAAGGAGGTGAATAGCAATGGCAAGTGTAACTTTGAGATCTAATGAATCGCAGGATTCTCTACTCAAGCGCTTTCGCAAGAAGGTCGTAAAGAGTGGTGTGCTCAGCACCGTTCGCCGCAAACGCTGGTTTGTTTC
>JAYFQB010000113.1:0-7897 GCA_034927385.1 Anaerolineaceae bacterium
CCCTTTGGTGAGAAGCCCGAAACCGGCTAGCCTGTGATTGTTTTTAATCACGGATACATTCGCCCCACTGATTACCGCACCACAGAACGCTATGGGGGATATGTGGACGCGATCGCCCTGCGCGGTTATATCGTCTTTAAACCTGATTACCGCGGTCACGGTGATTCAGAAGGGAGTGAGGTTATCGGAGGTGGGTACGGCACGCCAGGCTACACAGACGATGTCTTGAACGCGATTGCGTCACTTGGGACTTACCAGGATGCGGACTCCGACCGAATTGGCATGTGGGGGCATTCCATGGGAGGGCATGTTACACTTCGCGCGATGGTTGTTTCAAAGGACATCAAGGCGGGCGTTATTTGGGGCGGTGTGGTCACCTCGTACCCGGAGATTATCAGCCGATGGGATTACAAGCAGAACCCCGCATTGTTCCCCGGGCTGGTTATCTCGGAACTTACTTCCGCCCGGTCCTCAACGGAAAATTGGCTGTTCAATTTTAGTAATTGGGTCGAAGATTTCAGCGCTAAATATGGCGATCCAGACGAAAATCCTGATTTTTGGGCGACAATATCGCCAAATTCGTATCTGGCGGAGCTTTCAGGTCCCATACAACTTAACCACAGCACCACTGACGAAGTCGTGCCGGTGGCGTGGTCTGAAAGGCTGGCTGGGGAGCTCCAGGCTGAGGGAATGCCGTATGAATTTTACACCTACGAAGGCGATGACCATAATATCAGCGCGAGTTTTGTGGTCGCCATGCAGCGTTCGATTGCTTTCTTTGATCAATATGTAAAGGGGCAGTAAACCATCGCCCTTTACGGACAAGTGCCTTTTGGCTGGGGTAATGTTGAACCTCGAGTGAGTACCGGCTTCCGTTAAGGTCAAACGGATAGAGATTTTTTATACCACCAGTCGCACCTGAGACTTTAGCTCCCCGCCGAACACGATTTTGCCATTCGGCGGATTGGTGAAAAGCGCACCAATCTCGCCCTACAGGATGCGATTTTTGCCGATAACGTGAAATGCCCGCGTGCATAATTGGTAGGGCGAGATTGACCCTCATTTGGTCAATCCGCCGAACACGATTTTGCTAACCCGGCGGATTGGTGAAAAGCACACCAATCTCGCCCTACGGGATGTAATATTTTCCGAAAGCATGAAATGCCATTCGGCGGATTGGTGATCGCACCACAAAACCTTGCAATATTGTTGGTGCGTTCAAAAACGGAACACACCCTACGAGGCACGATTTTGCTAACCCGGCGGATTGGTGAACAGCGCACCAATCTCGCCCTACAAGATCGTTGATCGCATCCTGCGAAGCTGGCAGTGAGGCGGCGGCAAGGCAACACTCCGATCGTCCTGGAAGCGGGATTAATTAATTGAGACCAGTCCCAGTTTGATTGCGAGGACGACCGCGCTTGTCCGGTCAGAAACGCCCAGTTTGGAAAAGATAGCGCTTGTGTAGTTACGCACGGTGCCTTCGGATAAAAACAATTGTTTCGCGATTTCCGCGTTGGACATACCCGTGGCAAGCAGCTGCATCACTTCTTTTTCGCGGTCGCTCAGGTCGATTGCGACTTGTGCTGGCTGGCGCGGGAAACCTTGCGCCACGCTGGAAAGCAGCTTCCCTGCCACAGCCGGGTCCACATAGGCTTCACCTCGAACCGTGCCTTTGATCGCCTTGATCAACTCCTGGCGTGGGCGGTCTTTTAGCAAGTACCCCGAAGCGCCGCTGCGTATAGCCTCAAAAACCCAATCATCATCGTTAAAAGTGGTCAGGATCAGGATTTTGGTGGTGGGGTATTTTTCCGCAATGGCTCGCGTAGCGATGACGCCATTCATGACAGGCATCTTGAGGTCCATCAGCACCAGGTCGACAGGGATTGTAAGAAGCTGTTCAAGCGCCTCAACGCCATTATGCGCCACCCCAACCACCTTGATATCGTCATCCGAGTTGAGGATATGCTGCAAACCTTCGCAGACGATCTCCTGGTCATCACAGATAAGCACGCGGATCACGAAAAACGCTCCCAAACGAAACGAATTGTCGTTCCCTCGCCAAGAAAACTCTGCACATCCAACGTTCCCCCAACCGAAGCAGCCCTTTCCTTGAGCCCCTTCAGCCCGTACCTATCCCCTTGCTGAATGGAATCGGGCAAAAAACCATTCCCGTTATCGTGGATTGTAAGTGATACTTCCTGGCTTGAGACGCTCAGCCTCACATCCGCCGCCGTCGCGTTCGAATGGCGGAGGACGTTTTCAAGGCTTTCCTGAGCGATCCGATAGATACTCTGTTCGACTTCGAGCGGCAAGACAGGAAGTTGTTCCGGGCAGTCGAGCTCAACGGGAATCGACCCACGCAACGAGGCATCCTGCACCAGATCTTTCAAGCCTTTTTGCAGCCCATAATTCTCCAACGGACCTGCCCGAAGCGATTTCAACACACGGCGGGTCTCATCCAGCCCTGAGCGAGTGATGTTTAGCGAGTGGTCAAGCATCTCCTGGGCGACCGTTTCTGACGGGGGAACCACGGTTTTGATCGCTTCAAGGTTGATCGCCAAACCGCTCAGCGTATGTGCCAGTGTGTCGTGTAATTCGGATGCAAGGCGCGTGCGTTCGCGGCTGGCAGTTAATTCTTCGAGGGTGTTCAGGTATTGATTCAAACTGAAATTTGCCCGTATCAGTTTTTGGGTCTGCATTCGCTGCGTGTTCGCCATTGTGTTGACGATCTGCCCGACAATCCCAAAAGCAAAGGCGCGCAGCAGCGGAACGCCGATGATGGTGATGTTCCCAGGGGTAACTCTGCCTACGATGGCTAAAAGCACCATCAATTCCAGACCATTTGCCACAACGATATACGCAATAACCGCTTTGAGATTATATTGCCAGGCGATCAGAACGACGGGAACAAACAAAATCGGCATCCTCAGCCAGCTTTCACTAACGATTGTGAAGATGTCTGCCTGCTGCGGGTCCAGCAGATAGACAATATTTCCAATAATCGGGGAAAGTGTAAAAACGGCTAACGCGATTGGTAAGTAGAAGAATTTCAGCTTTTTTTCCAACCTCGAGGAGCTCAGGTAGAGAAAAAGCCCCAGGTAGACAATAAAATTTCCCCAGAATGTCAGCTTGAACGACTCATTGATCCCCGTGTTGAGGATGTTGAAAAGCCAGAGTATCGCAAAATAGATTGCCGATATTGCAGCAAAATAACGAAATACTCGCAGCAACCCTGGTTCAATCTTTCTTTCCACGTAAATTATCATAACATAATCCGCCAATGCTTTAACAGAAGGGTGACGGTTGTCATATGTGTTCGTTGCGTGTGTCACGCCCTTCAGTGCCTCACGGCATCTACCAACTTTAATCCCTCCCCGGTATATTAGAGAAGATAAAAACGAGAACCATGCCTTGTTGGAAACAGGAGAATTGCACATGGAGTATGTGATTAATACATCCCACATCGAAAAGAAATACGGCAGGAACGCCCCACGCGCCCTGGATGACCTCACGATCTCGATACCCAGCGGGGTTTTATATGGTTTGGTTGGTCCGGATGGCGCCGGAAAAACGACGATGCTGCGGATTCTTTCTTCGGTGATGCTGCCCACCAGTGGGAGTGCCGAGGTGTTGGGCTTTGATTTGCGAAAGAACCCCAGCCCGATCCGCGAAAAAATCGGCTATATGCCGCAAAATTTCAGCCTGTATCCCGACCTGAATGTTCTGGAGAACCTCAACTTCTTTTCGGATATTCACCAAATCCCGTCTTCAAAAAAGAAAGCCCGCATCGATGAGATGTTGAAGTTTACCCGCCTGGCGGAGTTCACCCAACGGCGGGCTGGCACGCTCTCGGGCGGCATGAAGAAAAAACTCGCCTTGGCTTGCGCGTTGGTGCACGAACCGCAACTGCTCATCCTTGATGAGCCTTCCACCGGCGTAGACCCGGTTTCAAGGCGCGAGCTCTGGACGATTCTCTCGGAAGTGGTTCAGCAGGGTGTGACCGTTTTGGTGAGCACGCCATACATGGACGAAGCCGAAAGGTGCCAGGAAGTCAGCTTCCTTTCTCAGGGGCGGATTCTTGCGACAGGTTCGCCGCTTGAACTGACCAAGCAGCTTCCTTTTGAGATTTTGGAAGTTAAAGCCAGCCCGCGGGCTAAAATGCGAACGATCGTTGATGAAACCCAGGGCGTGCTGGACTGGCGCCCGGTTGGAGACACGCTGCGGGTGAATGTTCCAAATAACGGCGCATCCGAACGCATCATGAAAAATATGAAAAGGAACATGGACCAGGCAAAAATGACAGTCTCTGTTTTGAGGCACGGTCGCCAGAGCATGGAAGATGTTTTTGTGCACCTGATGAACACGCAGGGGAGCCTGGCATGAACGCCATTGAGGTAAACCACCTGACGCGCAAGTTCAAAGACTTTAAAGCAGTCGATGATATCAGCTTTACCATCCCCCAGGGCGAGATATTTGGGCTGCTTGGTCCAAACGGAGCAGGCAAAACCACAACGATCAGGATTTTGTGCGGCATCATGCTGCCCACCTCCGGCGCGGTCAATGTGTTGGGGTATGACGTCAGGCTCCATCCAAATGAGGTCAAGAGCCGCATTGGCTATATGTCCCAAAAATTCTCCCTCTACAACGACCTGACGCCGGCTGAAAATATCATGTTTTATTCCTCCATCTATGACGTGCCGAAGCATGAACGTGTGGAACGCACCCAGGAGCTGATAAATAGATCCGGGTTGACTGACCACCAAAAGCAACTCACGCGATCGCTTTCGGGTGCCTGGCGTCAGAGGCTTGCTTTGGCTTGCGCGATTGTCCACCGCCCACAAATGCTTTTTTTGGACGAAGCCACGGCAGGCGTGGACCCCGTCTCGCGCCGCCAATTCTGGGAGCTGATCTACTCTCTGGCGGGGGAGGGGATGAGCGTGCTCGCCACAACCCATTACATGGACGAAGCCGAATACTGTAACACGATCGGGATGATGTACCAGGGGAAAATGATGGCTCTGGATAACCCAGAGAATATGAAGAACAACCTCCCTGGTATTTTGGTCCAGTTGGATTGCAGTGATCCCGCGAAGGCTGTCGAAGAGCTAGCGGCTCTGCCTGGCGTTCTGAATGCCTCCATCCATGGAGCCCTCGTTCATCTGACTCTTGATGACCAAAAAGCGGAAAATGGAGTTAAGAAAGAGCTCACCAAGGCAGGCATAACCATCCGAAATTGGGAAATAATCCAGCCTTCGTTGGAGGATGTGTTTCTGCAAATGGTTTCGGAACGGCTTTCGAGTGAGCCTGCTCAAAATATGTTTTCCCAGGAAGGAGATTAGCATGAATCGTTTATGGACTATCATGCGCAAAGAATTTTTTCACATCTGGCGCGATCCGATAACGCTGGCGATGATCATCCTGCTGCCGGCATTACTTTTGCTTCTCTTAGGTTACGGCATCTCATTCGAACAGCAATCCGTCCAGATGGCTGTCGCCGATTTTTCCAAGAGCGACAGCAGCCGCAATCTGATTGACAAGTTCACCGCCAGTGAAGATTTTGTGTACGCATACGACGTCCTGAATGAGGACGCGCTGGTTGACCTGATTGATCGTGACAAAGTAGATGTCGGCATCCTCATCCCCGAGGGGTACGATCGCGATCTGATGAGCGGAACCGAAGCGAAAGTGCTGATTTATATCGATGGTTCCATCCAACCTACCGATTCCCTGACCCTGCAGTTGAAGCTGAACTCAATTTCTTCAATGGCAGCTCAGGAGGTTTTGATTGAGAAAGTGGAAAAATCGGGGCTCGCAAGCTCATTCAGCCTGCCTTTTTCGGGCGTATTAAAGACACTCTACAACCCGAACGGCGATACCAAGTTGTATATGATCCCGGGTTTGATCGCGATTCTTCTTCAGATTCAAACCCTGATCCTTTCCGCGCTTTCGATCGTGCGTGAGAGAGAACAGGGCACGATGGAGCAGTTGATCGTTACCCCGATCCGTTCATGGGAATTAATGTTAGGGAAGATCATCCCCTATCTGGTTGTGTGTATCTTCAACCTTTTCGCGCTGCTTGGGCTGAGCCATCTGTTCTTTGGTGTAAGCGTTGCCGGGAACCTTGGCGTCCTGGTCGGGTTGAGCGTCATCTACATTGTCGGATCCCTGGGGCTCGGAGTGCTCATCTCGAATATCTCCCAGACGCAAATGCAGGCGATCTACATCCTGTTGTTTGTCGTGCTGGTGCCTGCCATCATCCTTTCGGGGTTGATGTTCTCCAGGGATAGCATGCCGGCATTCACCTATTGGTACAGTGAGCTGCTGCCAGTAACACAATACCTGGAAATCACCAAAGGAATCATGGTGCGGGGTGTTTCCGCGGATACGCTCTTCATGTCGTCCACACTGCCGTTGATCATTCTCAGCGTGGGATATTTTACAGCCAGCATCCTGGTATTTAAAAAACGCATATAACCCTCAAACTCAAGGAGACTTCGAATGAAATCAAAATTTGTAATCCTCATCAGCCTGTTGGCAGCCGCCGCGATGACGCTGAGCGCGTGCTCAACCGGGGAAAATAACCAGTTATCTGCATCCGGGACTTTTTCCGCCCTCGAAACCAATATCTCGTCTGAGATCAGTGGAAAAGTAACTGAGATTAATGTACGTGAAGGGGATGAGGTGGAGGTCGGTCAAGCGTTATTTAAAATTGACGACGAGGTAATCCAGGCGCAATATGACCAGGCAAGTGCCGCGGTCAATGCTGCCGAGGCTGCCGTCGAAACCGCGGTCAATCAGGCTGCCAGTGCCGATGCCCAATACCAATTAGCCCTCCAGGCTGCCCTTATGCAAGAACTGCCAAACCGCGAGGCGTTGTGGGCTACTGAAACTTCCGAAAACTATCAACCGGCATGGTACTTCAATAAAACTGAGCTGGTCGCTGCCGCGCAAACAGGTGTGGAAAATGCCGAAGATGCTCTTGCTACGGCACTTGCGGATCTTGAGAAAGAACAATCCAACGCCAGCAGCAAAGATTTTACTGCGGCTGAAAACCGACTTGCCGTGGCTCAAAGTGAATTGACTGTAGCGATTAGCACCTTGAATGTGGTCAACACGGGCAATGATGACGAGCTGAAGGCGACCGCGGAAAAAAACAAAACAGCCGCTCAAGCCGAGTTTGATTCAGCCCTGGCGGAATACCAGCGGTTTCTGACGACCAGCGCCGCCGACGCGATCATCCAAGCCCGCTCACGCGTGGCGGTTGCCCAGGCAAACCTGGATAACGCCCGCAGCAATCTGCTTTCCTTGCAAACCGGCGACCAGTCACTTCAGGTAATCGCCGCCAAGGCGGCAGCAGAAGCAGCAGCAAGCGGCGTGAAACAGGCTGAGGCGGCTGTGGAACAGGCACAGAAAGCGCTGGCTCAAGCCCAATTGCAGCTTGATCGCACCACCGTCAAAGCCCCAATTTCCGGTGTGGTCGTTACCCGAAACCTCGAAATTGGCGACCTGGTCGTGGCGGGCGGAACGGTCATGCGCATAGCCCAGTTGGACACGCTTAACCTGGTCGTTTACCTGCCCGAGGACCAGTATGGCAAGGTCAGTCTCGGCGACTCGGTTAACATCACGGTGGATTCATTCTCCAACAGGGCGTTTTCTGGCGAGATAATCCATATCGCCGACGAAGCCGAGTACACACCCAAAAATGTGCAGACCGAAAGCGGACGCAAGGCGACGGTCTACGCGGTAAAAATCGAGGTTGCCAATGCCGACCATAAGCTGAAATCCGGAATGCCCGCGGACGCGGAGTTCTCGGTCCATTAGGATTCTTTCCACAACCTTATTCGCCACTACGGCGGCACGGAGCATCCTCTGCTTTCAGAACCACAGGGGATGC
>JAYFQB010000344.1:0-4816 GCA_034927385.1 Anaerolineaceae bacterium
TGTAAGCCTTCGAGATTAGCGAGAAGCACGACATTCCGGTGCTTTTCCGGATGACCACGCGCGTCTGCCACTCCAAGAGCCTGGTGGAACTGGGCGACCGAAAAGATGTACCCCTCAAGCCATACGTTAAGAATATCAAAAAATACGTAGCGGTACCAGCGAACGCCCGCCCGATGAAAGTCAAAGTACAAGCAAATCAAGAGTTATTAAAGGTCTATTCGGATAACTGCCAGTGGAATCGCGTCGAGATGGGTGAACCAGGCGTTGGTATCATCTGCTCCGGCGATTGCTATCTCTACGCGCGGGAGGTTTTTGGCGATGGCGCTTCGTACCTGAAGCTGGGTTTCACGAATCCTTTGCCGGACGGTTTGATTCGCGAGTTTGCTTCGAAGGTGGAAAAAATCTACATCATGGAAGAAAACGACCCGTACATCGAAGAGCATGTGCGCGCGTTGGGTATTGCCTGTGATGGGAAAAACATCTTTCCCCGAAACGGCGAAATGAAGCCTGAGGCGATCCGCGCGGTAATCTATGGCGAGGAATACCCTGTGGACGATGAGGTCCGATCGGCTGTCATCCCACGCCCGCCAACGCTCTGCGCCGGTTGTCCGCACCGCGGCTTCTTCTATGAGCTCGGCAAGCGGAAGAATGTGATGGTTTCGGGCGATATTGGCTGTTACACGCTTGCTTCCGGTGCGCCTTACCACGCGATGGAAACCACTGTCTGCATGGGCGCCAGCATAAGCCTTGGGCATGGGGCGCAGCAAGTCTTCGATACTATCGGGGATAATAAAATGCGCGTAGTCTCTGTTTTGGGGGACTCGACGTTCTTCCACACCGGCATAAACTCTCTGCTGGATGTGGCTTATAACAAAAGCAATTTGATTACCGTTGTGCTTGACAATCGTATTACTGCCATGACCGGGCAGCAGGACAACCCCGGCAGCGGACTCACGATCCAGGGTGAAGTCACCGAAGCGGTTAGCATCGAGGCGATTACACGGGCTTTTGGTTTTAGAAACGTACGGGTGATTAATCCCAACCAACTGGATGAGGTCAAAGAGGCGCTGGACTGGGCATTGGCGCTGCAGGAGCCCTCGGTGATCATCACCCGCTGGCCTTGCGCGCTAAAGAAACAGACCGCCCTCGACAAAGAAGAGTTTAAAGGCTCGTTCACTTCGGTCTATTGGGTGAACGAAGAGGTCTGCATCGGCTGCAAGAAGTGCACACGCACCGGCTGCCCGGCAATCGTTTTCCAGTTTGCAAAGAAAAAATCTTCCATTGACCCCGAAAAGTGCGTTGGCTGCAGCGTGTGTGCGCAAGTGTGCCCTGTGGGAGCTATTCAGAAAGTGGAGGCGTGATGAGCACAAAAAACATTCTTCTGACCGGAGTCGGTGGGCAGGGCACGATCCTCGCCAGCAAATTGCTTACAGAAGGGCTGCTTTCACAGGGATACGACGTGAAGATGAGTGAGGTTCACGGCATGTCGCAGCGGGAAGGCCCGGTTCTAACTCATGTACGCTTCGGCGAGAAGGTCTATTCGCCGATTGTGGAAGCCAAAAAGGCAGATGTGATCATCGGCTTCGAAGAGCTTGAGGTGTTGCGCAACCTGGAATACCTGCGGGAAGACGGCAAGGGCATTGTGATCCTCAACAAAATGCGGGTCAACCCCATCGGTGTGCAAAACGGAAGCGAAAAGTATCCCGAGAACGCGGAGGAGTTGATCAGCAAGCGTGCCGGAAGGGTGGTAGCGCTGGATGCCAGCGAGGAAGCCCGCAAACTTGGCAGTCTGAGAGTGATGAACATCATCCTTCTGGGTGCCAGCGTTCGCCAGCTGGGCTTGGAGGAGATCGATTGGAGCGGTGTCATTGCCGCGAACGTAAAACCGCAGTATGTGGCGCTGAACCAACAGGCGTTTGAACTTGGCAAGAGCCTGAGTTAGCGGCATTGTTAATAAAAAAACTGGCTCGGGTAACCTGAGCCAGTTTATTCTTTTAATTCACAAGGAAATTAGCGGTTCACATTCATTGGCATGATGATGTGCCTGAAACTCTCATCCCCCACAGGGCAAAGCATGCCGGGGGTGTTGGCGGCGTTGGTTTCAAGCAGGACGTTGGTGGTCTTGATCACTTCCAGCACTTCCCTGAGGAAGCGGATATTGAAGGAGATCAGCAGCGGCACGCCGTCGACAGACGCGTCCACGATGACCTCAGACGAGCCAGTTTGCTCAGACGCGGCGGAAATTTCCAGTTGGGGGCTGCTGCCTGTGCTGCCGCCTTCGGGCTGAATGTCCAACCTGGCGATGTAGCTGCCTTCGCGGGCGATAATTTCTGTCTGTTTGCAGGCTTTCAGGAGCTGAGCGGTGTTGAGGACGGTGTGGGTTTTGAAGCTGGTGGGGACGATCGCCAGGTAGTTCGGGAAGTTGCCTTCGATCAACTGCGACACAAGCTCGGCGTCTTTCAGGTGGAAGATTACTTGCCCACGTCCGGCAGGGAAAGACATCAGGAGGGTTTCATCACCGTTGACCGCGATACGCGAAAGCTCACTAAGAGCACGGGCGGGAATCAGAGCTTCGAGGTTCTGAGGGGGTTTGTGCCCGATGACTGCTTTGCTGATGGAGATGCGATAGCCATCTGTGGCTGCCATTTCGAGCGTGTCTCCCTGGAAGCTCATGTGCACACCGGTCAGATTGGGGCGGGAGTCTTCCGTGGAGGCGGCGAAGGCTACGCGCTGGATCATTTCTTTGAAGTTTTCGACATTCAAGGGGATGGCAGTATCGTCATCAGGCGTGGGCATGGGCGGGAACTCTTCGGCGCTGATGCCTTTGATATCGGTGTTGAGCGTGCCGCATTTCACGTTGAGTGACTGAGTGCGTTCATCCACCGTTAGGGTCACTTCTTCGTTGGGGAGATTGTTCACAAGGTCCGAGAACGTTCGGGAAGGCACAGTCAGCCCGCCTTCATCGCTGACTTTGGCGCCGATCCAGGCGCTTATGCCGAGCTCAAGGTTGGTAGCTGAGAGGCGCAGGCGCCCTTCGTCGGTCTTTATCAGGATGTTTGAGAGAACAGGGAGAGTGCTGCGGGAAGTAACAGCGCGAAAAACCACATTGACGCCGTGGGCAAGCTGCTGCTGTTGAACGATGACTTTCATGAGATCCTCCACAATTACTATGTTAATTCGGTTAAGTATACCCGCAAGAGGGTAAATTAGCCATAAATCCGTATCTGTTCAGTGTCTGTTCAGCTGTTATTTACAAACGAATTCTATCAATCGCGACACATAACCGCGCAAAATTAAAGCCTGTGTCCTGGCAAATTGCGTTTTGCCAGGAGGCCGGATGATATAATCCAGCCAGAGGCTGCCTGCCTTGATACCTCGAAAACAGATGGAGAACCATGCCGACACCCTCAGAACAGGACACAACTCAGTCTGACCCGCTCCAGGAGATTCTGAAAGGCGTTCCGGTCTGCCAAAGCCCCAGCCAAAACCCCGAGATGGACCAGGAAGAAGCCCTGCGTGTGATTGACCTGGCGGAAATTGCTGGCATCCCAATTGTGATTGATGGTGGTTGGGCGGTGGACGCAAACCTTGGCTGGCAGACCCGCAACCACTCCGATCTGGATATCGCGATCAATCAGCAATACCTTCCGCGCCTGCTGGGCATCCTCAACCGACTGGGATATGGGCATGTTGACCGTGACGATCAATGGGAGCACAATTTCGTGCTGCAGGATGGCGGAGGGCACCAAGTGGACATCCATTCTTACTGCAGAAACGACCAGGGGCAGATTATTGGTGGGGTGGAATACCCTGGTGACTCGCTAACAGGGCAAGGCAAAATTGGGCACGCAAAGGTCGGCTGTATCAAGGCTGACTGGCTGGTGGACTTTCACCTGGGCTATCCTTTTGATCAGAACGACTACAACGACGTGAAATATCTATGCAACCTACACCGCTTGTCCCTGCCGCCTGAGTACCAGGCTTATGAGGACGGGCTGTACACCGGAAATGATGAGGGGCATAGGAAAGTTCCAGCTCGGTTCACCACGCGTGTGCCTCAAACCGCGGAGGCCTACCTGGCGCTGGTCAATGTATTGGAGAGAACTGAGGTTGAGACGCTGACCCCGGAGGCGAACGAAAAATTCCTGGCGATGCAATACGCCCATCCCAGCGAAGAGCATGTGACCATCGCGGAATGGTCCCGGGTGGGGTTGCGGTCTGGCGTGCTGCTGCTGGATGGAGAGAGGGCTGTTGGCGGCAGCGAGTTGATTCCCCTGGAAATTCGCGCGGATAAAGGGGACGAAGCAACCCGGGGAGGCTGTCACTGGCAGGTGAGGCAGCTTAGCCTGACAAAGTGGGGGAACCATTCTTCGATGTTTATGTACCTGCTCAGGGCGGTGGTCGCTGAAACCTGGCGCGCCGGCGGAACAAGCCTGAGCGTATCGCCGCTGGACGATATCACCCAGCCACGCCCCGCGCTGCCCGCGCGTTATGACTCGGCGGATATTGGTTTTGCCAGTTTTTATGCCCGTGCCGGCTTTAAACGACTGGAACCCATTCCAGGCAGCCGATGGGGAATCGGATAATATGTGTGTGGAAATCATCTTTCTTGCTCAGACTATTATTATCAGACCGTTAATAGACCGATAGTTAAGCAAAGTGAGCAGGTGATTTACGCGAGATAGGCGAAGGCGCGAACAAACTGACGTTAGAACCGTAATGTGAAGTAGATGGTACATAAAAGGAGATAGCATATGATCAAAGCCCAAGAGTATCTAAAGATGCTGGAAATCAATCGAGAAGTGATTGGAGAGCA
>JAYFQB010000328.1:0-3265 GCA_034927385.1 Anaerolineaceae bacterium
TTACCGCTCTGGGTTGGCAGGGCGGATTCGTATTTTGAGGGGCATTTCATCAGCAGCTCTTTCGCCTGAAAAACGCCATTGGCATCAAGGTACCCCGAAACAATTGCCTGGGCTTCGTGCTTGAGCAAGTCAGGTTTTACCCCGTTGTAGTGGATGGTGATCCGTGGAAGTGATGGATCTGCAGCCGCTTGTTCCAGCACCACAGCCATCCCACCCATTTCCTTGATAACGCGATGGTCTCCGGGAATTTGGGCAACCTCGAAAGTAAGATCAAGAGTCTGAGGGTCATAGACGATCGTATCACCCAGCACAACACCAGACATGCGGACGTTGCGTCCGGTCATATCCGTATCGCCTGACTGAAGCTCAGAAACGGTTAAAAAGTATTGTGTGCTTGATCGAGTCGTGGCGATTAACAGAGCAATCAGGGCGACAGCAATCACCAACACGGCAATGATGGTTTTCCGATTAGTCTTTTTCAAAGAAAGGTCCTTTATTTTTATATCTATTTTATCGTATTAAAACAAATCTTTTGAACCTGCATGGAACAAGGTGGAATGATTGGCTATTTTCCACAAGCAAAAAGCCGGCATTCTCTCGGATAGTTACAATTTTCACACATTGACACCCAACAGGATACATTTATAATATTCTTTGTAACATTTATCGTTTGTAATTCTACAACCCTTAAGGAGTGAACTGGATGAAGAAGAAAAGCTTTTTTATGTTGATTGCTGTTTTTGCTATCGCTCTGCTGGTATGGGTGGGCTGCACCACATCGCAAGCCACCGATGCAGCAAAGGTTTCCGTTGAGGAAATCACCACAAGATGGGAGGGATCAGGTCATGCTGATATTACCTCCGAAGCTTTCACGCATTGGAATGAGGATGATCCTGCTGAAATTCCCGCCACTTGCGCGAAATGCCACAGCACCTCAGGTTTCCGTGATTTTATGGGAGCCGATGGTTCTGCCGCTGGTTCAGTTGAGATGGCTGGACTGATCAATGACCCCGTCAGCTGCACCGCATGCCATAATACCCCCGCTCATGAGCTTGACTCTGTGACTTTCCCATCTGGGGCTGAAATCACTGGAACCGGCTCAGCTTCTGTCTGCATGGTTTGCCATGGCGGCATGGGTTCGAGCAAAAACGTCGTGAACGCCACTGATGGTAAGCCGGAAGACGAACCGATTGGCGATCTGGCGATTGTCGGTAATCACTATTTCGCGGCAGCTGCTGTTCGCGCAGGCTCAGACGGCGGCAACGGCTACCAATATGAGGGCAAGACCTACGTTGGCACCTTCACTCACGCTCCCGGCGTGGAAACCTGCACCACCTGCCACGACCCTCATACGCTCCACACCCGCAAAGCAGAAAATGCGGATACCAACCTCTGCCAGACTTGCCATTCCAACGTGACCGGCTGGCAGGAATACAAAACCGTTACAATGTCCAAGGTTGATTATGACGGCGACGGCACTGTTGAGAGCATGTACGACGAAATCGAAGGCATGAAAGCCATTCTCCACGAGGCGATGAGCCAATACTCCGCCAAAGTCGGCGATGGAACCATGTTCGGTTTCAACGGAGACTCTTATCCGTATTCCTTCATCGACACTAACAAAGATGGTCAAATCTCGGAAGATGAAGCCTCCTTCCCGAACCAATACAAGCTGTTTACACCTCGTCTGCTTAAGGCTGCATACAACTATATGTTCACAGTCAAAGAACCAGGCGCTTACATTCACAACGGCAAGTATGTTCTGCAGTTGATGTATGACTCAATCGAAGATCTTTCCGCGATCAGCGGCGTGACGACAGACAGCCTGACTCGACCTTAGGCAGATTGAAAGATAAAGGGATAACCCCATGAAATCTTCAACAAGAAGGGTCATTTTTTACATCATTTTCTTCGTATTGCTGTTTTTACCGGCAATCGCGATGCTGATTAGCTGGATTCCCCGCGACATCATTGTCAATGTTTCCGTTCTGCTTGGCTTCTTAGGGCTGGCATTGGCTGGGCTCCAGCTGATTCCGATCGCCAAGCTGAACTGGCTGGCAGACGCGTTGGATATGGACAAGGTCTACAGCACACATCATCTCATTTCAATTTTGGCGATTGTGTTAGTGCTGCTGCACCCCATAATTCTCTTGATCACCAGTAAGGTTTTTCGAGCCGGTTTTGCGTTGAACTCAGGATGGATCGGTCTGGCCGGATTGATCTTGATCGGTCTCACATCCGGTCTTCGAAAAAGGCTTAACCTGGGTTATGTTCCCTGGCTGGGTCTTCACAATCTGTTAACCGCGATCATCCTGGTTTTTGGTCTCTGGCACATGTTTAGGGTCAATTACTATATGGAAATCCCGCTCGTAAGGTGGGTATGGATCGTCGAAATCATAGCCATGGCTTTGATAATCCTTTACATCCGCGTCATTCATCCATTTATGGTGGGTAGGAAACCTTTCAAAGTCGAGTCAGTGGAAGCTGAACCGAACGGGGTTTACTCGCTCAACTTGCTCCCAGACGGACACGCTGGTGTTCCGTTCAAAGCCGGCCAAATCGCCTGGATCAGCACGGGTAAAAGCCCATGGGTGTTGAGCCGCAATCCCTTCAGCTACGCGGGTTCTGATGTCGCTCCTGGTGGTCGAGTCCGTTTTGCGATCAAAGAACTGGGTGACTTCACCAGCACCATCAAAAATCTCAAACCGGGAGACCGGGTGTATGTGGATGGTCCTTATGGATATTTCCATCTGCACATGGAAGATATGATGGAAGGCTTTGTATTATTAGCCGGTGGAATTGGCGTGGCACCAGTCATGTCGATCATGAATACCCTCGCAGACACCAACGACAAGCGTCCGGTGTATGTGTTCTACGGTGATTACAACGAGGATACCGCTCTATACCAGGATGAATTCGCTGCCGCTGCTGAGAAGATCAATCTCAAATACTTCACTGTGCTCGAAAAACCCCTGCACGAAGGGTACCCCTACCCCGGTTACATCACCTCCGACTTGATGACAAGTGTTCTTCCGGAAAACTACAAGGACTTGTTCTACTTTGTTTGTGGACCAGCCCCAATGCTAAGGGCGATGGAACGAAACTTCGTCAAATTAGGAATTGCATCAAACCACGTCCACTTTGGCATTCAGTCGAGCCAGGTTCACATCGAAAACTTCGAGATGGCATAAAGAATTTTATCTGTCAAAAAGACCGCGAGTTTTCGCGGTCTTTTTTGTTCCTGATGTGAAAATTATCTGGTTTC
>JAYFQB010000048.1:0-3515 GCA_034927385.1 Anaerolineaceae bacterium
CGAGCAGAGCTTCCATCAGACCGCGCTTGCTGCGGAAGTAGTGGTAGAGCGTCGGTTTGGTGACGCCCGACTGGTCGCAGATTTCCTGCACACCGGTGGCATCGTAGCCAAAAGACGCAAAAAGCACCAACGCGTTCTCAAGGATTGTCTCACGGTTGTTCATAGAGTAACTATACCGCACGGTATAGTGAATTGTCAAGCCCCAATTTCGCGTTGCAAGGCTCGGCGACTCTGGGTTAATTCAGGGGTTTTTTTATCGCGGTTATGTATTACGCTTTACAACCGGTAAGCCTCTTGGTTGAATTAACAAAATCCTGAACGGAGGTTTTTGCTATCAGGCGGGCAATTGTTTCCTGCGGCAGCTGTTCAAGGCTTTTGAAACGAATGCAGGATTTGCCCATGTCGGGTCTGACGCCGATCGCGCGAAAAGCTTCCATGAGCTCAGTGTACTCAGCCGGATTTTGATAGACAGACATGAGGTAGAGAGAGTTGTAATTCTTTTGAGCTGCCAAACCAATATAGCTGAGCGGCTTTTTGTTGTAGGTGTCTGGATAGATTTCCAGGGGAACTTCGTAACTGAGCATCCCCCAGTTGATTGTCTCCTGGTAACCTTCCGGCAAATTATGCAGGATCAAATCGCGGACTGAAGCGATGACCTCGCGCCGGTCCCGGGGCAAACTTTCGAGGTAGTCCGTTGGAGTTAAGGCTGCGCTTGAAACCATGGGTATCCTTTCGTGGTTATTGGTTTATTCTATCCTCAAAAAAGTTAAAGGAAAGAACGTGTATCAGTAATGCAAGGGGGCGGCATTTTTCAAAACTAATGCCTCCACACTGACTGATTCCGTTTGAATCAGTATAATGAACTCCATGCCAACAAACGAAGAAACCTCCAAAGAATCGCTCGGCTCTTCCGGTACCAAAAAGGTGGAGGTTGTGCCTTATGACACCGCCTGGCAACCCCGCTTTGAGGAGCTGCGGCTGTATCTGCTCGGCATCCTCAAAGCGCAGGACGTCCGCGTTGAACACGTTGGGAGCACGTCCGTACCCGGGCTGGCAGCCAAGCCGATCCTCGATATTGACCTTGTTCTGGAAAATTGGGCGGACTTCGAATTGGTTAAAGCCAGGCTTGAGCAAAACGGGTACAACCACGTGGGAGACCTCGGCATTGCCGGGCGGGAAGCTTTCAAATATGGTGACAAACCCCAATTCATGCCCCACCATCTGTACGTACTCTCGGAGGGTTCGGATGAGCTCAAGCGTCACCTAACCTTCCGCGACTGGCTGCGCACGCACCCCGAGGACCGGGATCTTTATGCACGGGCAAAGCTTTTGGCCGCGCAGCAGTTCCCGGAGGACATCGGCGCTTATATCGACGCCAAGAGCGGCATCATTTTTGAGATTTATCAACGCTGCGGCCTCTATTTACCCCAGAGCCTGCTTGAACTGGCGGGCTCGGTGATCATTAACCGCTACAATCTGCGTCTGATGGAAATGGCTTGCAGATCGGTACAGCCGGGGGTCAGCCTGTGCGAAGCGCGGACCCAGGAGGGAAAGTTTTACCTGCTGGCATGGGATAAAATCTCCACCCCCGCCGGAGAAATTGCTATCAATCAGGACGCTCTTGCTGCGGGATTAACGCCGACACTGTCAACGGCATCAGGGCAGGTGCTTTGCGGCACGCCCTTCGCTACCTTCGCCCTTTTTGAGTCCGAAATCGACGCACTGGCTTTTATGGACAGCCGCTTTTGGATCAACCAGTCCAACGTTTGAGGTAAAAATGGATAACACGCAAAAGTTCAGTGGTAAAGCGGATGTCTATCAACAAGCCCGCCCTAATTACGCTCAGGCAATGCTTGATTTTATTGCATCAAAATGGCAAATCGGGGAAGGGTCTTTGGTGGCGGACGTTGGCTCGGGAACGGGCATTTTCACCCGCCAACTGCTCGGATTGGGCGCGAAAGTTTACGCTGTGGAGCCAAACGTGGATATGCGTACCATGGCTGAGAGGTTGCTTGGAGGGTATCCGAATTTCGTTTCCGTTATTGGCGATGCCGAACATACGACTTTACCCGATCATCGCATTAATCTGGTGACTGCGGCAGCAGCCTTCCACTGGTTTGACCCAGACCGCTTCAAACAGGAGTACAAACGCATCCTCTTACCGGGCGGGGCGGTTGTGCTCGCATGGAACGAGATGGAAATGTCGGCGGAAATCAACCAGGGACGTGAACGCATTTATAAGAAATATTGCCCCAATTTCAGGGGATTCAGTGGGGGCAATGACCAGGAAAACTTGATCAAACGCGATTTTTTTGATGGAAAGCTCCAGGAAAAGCGCTTTGCAAACCCGCTTTGCTACGATAGGCAGACTTTCATCAATCGGGCGCTTTCCAGTTCGTATTCTCTGATCGAATCTGACCCAGTGTATGAGGCTTACCTTGCGGAGATTGGCGATCTTTTTGACCAAAACGCGCTTGAGGGCAAGATAGTCCTCCCACAAGAAAGCGTGGCATATTTCAAGGGCTGAAAGCTGGCAGCAAAAACATCCAGCAGACTGGGCAACCTCGGGAGCTGAACGCCCCAGAGGTTCAACCTGTTTTTGAGGACTTTAGGATTTCTTTTTCGGCTGAGGAAATCTCTTCGATCACGGCTCTGGCATCCGCCTTAACCACGTCGGGCGTGGAGGGGGAGTGGTTGATGAGTTTTACGAGCTCAAAAGCCTGTTTTAGGGTGTCTTTTACCTGGGCTGTGTAGCTGAAATATTCCCAACCCACCGAATTTGGCGCAGGGATTTCTCGTGCTTTCTCGATCAGCTCGCGCGCTTTGCTAACGCGTTTTTCGGGGGTCATCGGTTTTGCCATGCGGGGTCCTTTCAGCAGTAGCTGGATTTTAACACGCAATCGAAATATTCTGCCGACCGGTTTGGCATCAAATGAACTTCCTTCGGCACAGTACTTGCAACATATATATAGGTCAAACTCTTCTATGAGGAGTCATTGATTATTAATCTGAAGAGGTACGTATGGAAGATAAAAAACGAAAGCGAACAACACTGATACTGCTCGCCTTGCTGGCGCTTTTGATCGGCTTGCTGATTCCGCTGACTTGGCGATCTTTCATGGCAGTAAAGGCTTCAATAACCGGAGATAGCTCCCTGGCGAACAAAACTTCCGCAACCGAGGTGGAAGACATTTCCGGAAGCTCCATGAAAGGCGGATACCTCCCCAGCAGCACCCCCACCACCCGCAGGACATCTACGTCAACCGCCACGCTGCCGCCATCACCGACCGCCACGAGCACCGCGACGATCCCGCCCTCTCCGACAGTGACACACACATCAACCCAACCGCCAAAGTTGACCGAAACGCCTTTGCCCACTGAGACCAGCACGCCCACAACCACCCCATCCTCACCGCCAACCGTGGGTCCTGGCGGAGATCCAAGGGAATATTCCACAGCCGGGCTTGTTTTTGGTCTGATTGGCATTGCGGCGTTCGTGCTCTATTTATCAGGAG
>JAYFQB010000361.1:0-2600 GCA_034927385.1 Anaerolineaceae bacterium
TGAGCATCACTTCGGGCCAGTGTACCATCGGCGCCATCAGGAAGCGCAGTGTATGGACGCCTGTGGTCAGTGTGTCGTTTTCCTTCATCACCATCGCGCGGTCTGCCAAATCCAGCCCGAAAAACTGCTGGATCATTACGAAAGTTTTTTGGCTGCCGAGGACCTTTGCCTGTGGATAAAGCTCAAAGATGCGTGGAATCAAGGCACAGTGATCTGGCTCCATGTGCTGGATAATCAGGTAATCCAGTTCGCGTCCGTTTAGAGCTGCCTCGAGGTTTTCGAGGAAGAGCTCACCCACTGCCTTGTCCACTGTATCAAGAAGGACTGTTTTATCGTCCAGCAGCAGGTAAGAGTTGTAGGACATCCCATTTGGCACGGGATGTTGGTTTTCAAAGCGTGTAATCCGGCGGTCATTCGCGCCAATCGAGATAAGATCGTCAGTTATTTTTCGGATGTTGTGCATTTTTACCTTCTTTTTTGATAAAAAATATTGGCGCGCTTTTCAGGAAAATATACGGTTTTCCGTTTGGTAAGATGCGCCAAACCTGACCTTAGTATACTTCAGAAGCCTTTGCGGTTTCAGAGAAAGTTAAGGTTATCGCTTACTTTTCCTCGTCAAAATCTCGTAGTCTGAAGTAAAATTTGATTATCCCTTTTTCTGAGGTATCGGTGCGGAAATTATCCTCAAAGTTCAGCTTGTTGGTCATTACTTTAATTCTTTTCGCCTGCCAACCAACGAAAACACCCGAGCCGGTTTCGCCGACCGCGGCGTTGACTGCCTCCCTGCCAGCAGCCTCAACCCTGACCCAACCCGTGCCAACCTCCACGCCTTTACCCACCTCATCCCCCACGCCGATTCCAGTGCGCATCGAGGCGACTGTCTGGGAAGCAGATCCAGTCATTCCCATTCTGAATTACCACCGGTTCACACCCAATGCCTACGACCCGACATCGGGAATGGTGCGCTTCCTGGGAGACCTGAAGCTAGACCTGCAGTCATATTATGATGCTGGCTACTCGCTGATCTCCCTGGACGATCTGCTCACAGGCAATATCAAAGTGCCCACGGGGCGGCGGCCATTGATCCTGACCATCGATGACGCGTATTTTGCCAACCAATTTTGCCTGAACGATCAGGGCGATGTGTCCGAGTATTCCGCGGTGGGGACGATTTACAAGTTCTCGCAGGAGCATCCCGATTTCGGTTTTGAGATCGCCATGTTTGCCAACTTTGGGGACAAGCACTTTGGCAAGCTGTTCACAGGCAGCAGGTGGTACGACGCTGAGGGTTGGGAGGAAGCTCTCGCACAGACCATCGTTTGGGGGATCGAGCATCACGTCTACCCCTACAACCATACTTACCGCCATCCCCACCTTGACCAAATTGCGAATGAATTGATTCAGCCGCAACTTGCGTTGAATGACCAAAGACTGCGCGAATATCTTACCTTGGCAGGGCATCCTGAAGATGCGGGGTTGGTTTCCAACTATATCGCTCTGCCTTATGGCAGTTACCCCTCTACAGAGAAGGGGATGCAACAGTTGACGGCTTATCTCAACCCTGAGGGCAAACCGGTGCGTGCGGTTTTTGGAGCGGGGTACGAATACCGTCCTGCGTTTGCGTCGCCTCCCTTTACCGCCGGTTTTGACCCAATGCACATACCCCGTATGGCTGCCATCCCTTCTGTGATCAACCTCATCACCCACGTAGCCCCCACCTTCCCAATAGCAGCGAGCTGCATCCTCACCCTGCCGGCAGGCAAAGCGGATCCCCAGGCGATTTCCACTGCGATCCAGGAGGCTATCGCGAATGGGTCATGCCCTGAAGGGGCTTACATTTTAGATGAAGGCATATTCCTCGCGCAGGGCGGCGCTGTTAGCTCCTATTCTTCAGGGTATTAGCAATAGCAAGATACCCCTGCTTGATTACCCAATCGTCTTCTTAACTTATGGCATAAAGCGAAAACACCAGTAGATACAGCTATGGCATACAGCCATGGCGGAATCCTTGACAAATACCCGACGGTACGAGAAAATTTGCAAATAAAAGAAGATGGGATTCAAGGAGGGAAGGTCTTGAAAGACTATAAGCTTACTGAACATTCGAGGCAAGTTACCTGTGTAGAAACCGCTTGACTTATGACTTTGAAATACGGTTATAGTCGAGTGGTTTCTTTTTCTAACGGATGTTAAGATGGAATTGATGCTCGAAGATCTCTACCAAAGTTATAGCAAAACGCCCGTATTATGCGGCTTGAGTGAAACATTTACGGAGGGGAAAATCTATTCAATCATCGGCAGAAATGGCGCTGGCAAGACCACATTGTTTAATTGCATTAGCGGAAATCTCCGATACAAAAGTGGAAAAATTCTTCTGACCGATCAAGGTGTTTTGCGACCAATTGAGTTTAAAGATGTCGGCATGGTATCAGCATCTCCGATGTTACCTGAATACTTAACTGGCTATGAATTTATTCATTATTTTTTGAAGATGAGGGCAGATAGCGAGATTCAATCTGAGAAGGAGAATTACTTTTTTGATCTAGTGAAGATCAGCAATAAGGATAGACACAACCTTATAAAAAACTATTCGTATGGCA
>JAYFQB010000090.1:0-4171 GCA_034927385.1 Anaerolineaceae bacterium
GTCTGGAATGACCAACCTTCAATAAGGCTGACTTCAAATGCGCTTAAGGAACGGGCAAGCGCCTGGTCGGATGACGCAAGCAAAAGCATGTTTGTCTTCGGCATGATGGAGGCTGATTGGCTGAGTGGGATCTATCAAGTCGCCTCATTCGATCGCCAAACCGGATCCCTGCTCACGCGCGGGGGGCTGGTCAACGAACTTATGGAACACCCCCGTTTTTATGTTTTCAATCTGCTTGAAGAAGTGGATGTGCCAGGTGAGTTTGTGGTGGACATGGAATCCCAGAACCTCATCCTGCTGCCGCCCGAGAATTTCGAGGAAAGCGAGGTCATCCTTTCCCTGCTGAAAGACCCGTTGATCCAACTGGACGGCGCGGAATACCTGACATTTAGCGGGCTCCATATGGGTTTCGTCCGCAGCACGCCTTTTTATGCCTCAAACGTACACCATATCAGAATAGAGGATTGCACCATGGCGCATAGTGCTTACCAGGGCGTCATCCTGAATGGTGCCACCGACAGCATAATCACAAACAGCCATATCTTTGATTCTGCCGGAGGAGCAATCTACCTTTGGGACGGCGGATTGCGGAAAAAGCTCATCCCAAGTGGCAATATAATCGAAAACAATCGTATCCACGACACCAACACGAAAAGGAACTTTTATACTGCCGCCGTCGATTGCGAATCCACTGGGCTAATCATTCGCAGCAACGAAATCTATGACGAAACCCATATCGCGATTGACCTCACGCATTCCAACGATTCCCTCGTCGAGAACAACGAGATCCATCATGTTTGTCTGGACAGCTCCGATTCCGGGGCTATCTACATCGGGCGCGACCCGTCTAACCTGGGCATTGTCATCAAAAACAACTATTTCCATGATATCGGCAGCACCTATGGCGGCGTCGGGCAGCAATCGATCTTTTTGGATGACGGCACATCCATGCCAATCATTAGCGGCAACTTATTCGTCCGGGCAAGCAGCACCACTTCCCCGCAAACTGCCGCCATCAACTCCAACGGCGGTCAATATGGAATCATCGACCACAACATTTTCGTCGACCTGCCCTACGCGGTGACCTTGGGTTCATGGACCTCAAATTGGGATCGGGTTCCATTACGCGAAGACGGCTGGATTTTCAGGGTTTACGGGCTCGGGATCGACTGGGCGCCGGATATTTGGAACAAATTAACCGTAGAAACCGATTTTTTCAGCTCCACATGGTGCAACCACTACCGCCAAACCCATTGGGCGCCTCTGTGGGACTATCTCTCTCCCGCGGGACATCGCGCGTTTTGGCGCCTCGCGGGCGACCTAAAGCCTGGTGAGATGCCAACCCTCGACCGACACCCTGCACTTTTCAATTGGACCTATAAACATGCTCCTTCGCTCACCAACCGCCTTGAGAATAATATTGGCGTCAAAATCGCGGGAGATGATTTCTGGTGGGGCGGTAACGCTCGCGCCTCAAACAACTTCGTCCTGGACACGGATGTGTTTGTGGATTATGCCAACGGCGATTATCGTCTGAGTGCGCAGGGACTGGAAAAAATCCGGGAACTAATCCCTGACTTTCCGAATTTTCCAATGGAACGGATCGGTCCTGACCACAGTCCGTAATCATTCCGGGCTCAGGGCCGCGTTGATAAAATGTGCGGTTTTTGGTTGCCTGAAAATCGTTTGTTGAAAATTCTCATTTCAGGCACTCACTGCCCACCCTTGCCCCTGAAAAATCTCATAATTACGCCAAATGCCGGATTCCAACCTCTGTCAGGTGGGGGTAATTGCGGTATACTACTTTGTTGGAAAAATAAACAAATTACTTCCGGAGGATAAAAAGTGGATCCAATTATTAATGCTGTTCTAAAACCCAAGAGCATCGCCGTTATCGGCGCATCAATCAACCCCGAGAAGATCGGTTACAAAGTCGTTGAAAACCTCAAAAACTGCGGTTATCAAGGCGCCGTTTACCCGATCAACCTCGAAGCCGAAGAAATCATGGGATATAAGTGCTATCCGAACATCAAGGCTGTGCCTTATGTTGTTGACGCCGCTGTCATTACCGTTCCCGCTAAGATCGTGCCAAAGGTTGTTTTGGAAGCCGGCGAAAAAGGCGTTAAGGGCTTGAGCATCATTACCTCCGGTTTCAGCGAAGTTGGTGACCACGCCCTCGAAGATGAAATCGTGCGAATTGCCCATGAATTTGGCATGCGCATCATCGGTCCAAACATCATCGGCGTACTCTCAAACAGCGACAAAATGAACGCTTCCTTCACGAACTTCCTCCCGCTCGAGGGCAAAGCTGCCTTGGTTTCTCAAAGCGGTGCGCTTTTGATCGCGATGGACGCGGCAACCTACACCCGTCGGGTTGGTTTTGATAAGATGATCTCCATTGGCAACCAGGCGGATCTCGATTTCGCCGACCTGATCGCTTATTTAAACGAAGACGAAAACACCACCTGCATCACCCTTTACATCGAAGGCGTCAAAGATGGTCCTCGTTTCATGGAAGAAGCACGCAAGTGCACCAAGCCGATCATCGCGCTCAAAGCCGGCACTTCCGCCCACGGCGCGGCTGCTGCCGCCTCGCACACTGGTTCGTTGGCTGGCAGCGCAAAAGTCTATGAAGCCGCTTTCGAGCAGGCTGGTGTAGCCCAGGCGACGGACCTAAATGACATGTTCGATACCACATTGGCGCTCTCCCTCCAGCCCACGATGAAAGGCGACAATCTCCTGATCGTCACCAACGGCGGTGGTGTTGGCGTTCTCGCTACCGATGCCGCTGAAAAATTTGGCTTGCCCCTCAAATTCGCGCCGGAAGACGTCCAGGCTGAATTGCGTAAACACATGCCTTCCTTTGGCTCCGCCAAAAATCCGGTGGACATTACCGGCGGCGCGGGTCTTGAAGGCTACTACGAAGGCGTCAAATATGCTTACGCACACCCCTGGGTGGATGGTTTGGTTGTGCTTTACTGCGAAACCTCCGTCACCGACCCACAGGAAATTGCTGAAGCCATTTACAACTCCATTCAGGACTCTGGCGCACGGGGCAAACCGGTTGCCGTCTCGTTCATCGGCGGCGATCGCTGCGAAGAAGCCATGAAATGGCTCATCGAGCATGACATCCCCACCTACGATGCCCCCGACCTGGCAGTCAAAGCGATGGCATCCCTGCGTAAACAGGAATCTATGCTCAAAACCGCTCACAACGGCATGTATAAACCAACTGATGTTGACAGCGAAAAAGCCCGCCAGATCATCGCCGCTGCCCGAGCGAAGGGTCGCGACGCCCTCACCGAGGTGGAAGCCAAGCAGGTTTTCAAAGCCTATGGTCTGCCAGTGACCTCCACGGACCTCGCAAAAACAGAAGATGATGCAGTCCGCATGGCAGCAGAAATCGGTTTCCCGATCGTCATGAAGATCGTCTCCCCTGATATCCTGCACAAATCCGATGCTGGCGCAGTCAAAGTCAACATCAAAAACGAGCAGGGTGTCCGCGAAGCCTGGAAGACCATTATGGAAAATTCCCTGAACTACAAAGCCGATGCCGAAATTGACGGTGTAGCCATTCAGGAAATGGCTCCATGGGCAACCGAAGTTATCGTTGGCTCCGTCAATGACTCCACATTCGGACCCACCGTTATGTTCGGTCTTGGCGGTATCTTTGTTGAGGTCATGAAAGATGTCACCTTCAAAGTTGCCCCGATCGATGAAGCAACCGCCCTTGAAATGCAGAACGAGATTAAGAGCTCCAAGATCCTGAAGGGTGCTCGCGGCGAGTCCCCACGCGACCAAAAAGCGCTTGCCAACGTTCTGGCGCACTATTCCTACATGGTCTATGACCTGCGGGATCAAATCGCTGAATCCGACGCAAACCCGGTCATCGTCTATGAAGAAGGTCAAGGCGTCGCAGTCGTTGATGCCCGCATTATTCTGACCAAGAAGTAAACCTTTACGATAATTCGTATTACCGAGCCACTGTTGGTAAAATCAACAGTGGCTCATTTTTTAACAGGATTTGAAGCATGAATACGCATGAGAACAACGCAGAAGGTGCTCTAACAGCATCACTCACCGCCAAACTCAACCTGAACCCGGGGTTAAATGAGGGCTGATGGATCTTTCACGGCGTGACTTCCTGAAATTTGGCGCGATGAGTTTGGGT
>JAYFQB010000123.1:0-5097 GCA_034927385.1 Anaerolineaceae bacterium
GTCAGTAAATATCCTGCGGGGAAAACTCGATTTTCAGACAGGCTCTGCGATCGTCCTGGGCGCCAACATCGGCTCGGATGTGGTCCAACAAACCCTGATCATGGGCATCGTGGTGTTATTGGCAGGCACACTTTACTTCCGGCGTTATTTCCTCTGGAAAAGCATGATCCCGATGATCGGCACGACAGTCATGTGCCTGATCCTGGGCTTCGACGGCAATTACAGCCGCGTCGATGGGGCGATTCTGTTCGGTACATTCATTGCTTATACCTACTATTTATATGCAGACGAGCGCAAGCATTATAAGGAAGAAGATAACCAGATCAACTCGGAAGAGCTGGAAGAAGAAGTCCCAGCCAACGGGCGTGAAGTCCTGCGCGACTCGCTGATTACTCTGGTGTTACTGGTGGTCATCATCGGCTGCGCCACTTTTGTGCTTTCAGCCACCGAGATCATCGTCGATCGTACCGGCGTTGGTGGATCTCTGATCGGGGTGGTCACGTTGGGGTTGGCTTCAGCCTTACCCGAGCTCACCACCGCTTTGGCAGGTATCCGCCACAAAGAGGCTGGCATTTCCTTTGGCACGTTGGTTGGCAGCAACATCACCAACCCGCTGCTGGCAATCGGTGGCGGCGCGCTGATCTCAACCTATGCCGTTCCTCGCCCGCTGATCACCTGGGATCTCCCATGGGAAACATTGACCGGCATCTTGTTGTGGGCGATCTTGTGGTTCAACAACGGAAAACTTGGCAAAAAGTCCGCGATTTACCTTATAGTGATCTATTTCATCTACATCCTATTCCGCGGCTTCTTCTTCAACATCGATTTTTAAGATTCAAGACGTCCCAAACAGCATCGCTTGCAAGCGGTGCTGTTTTTTTTTATCCTGGCCTGGTAACGGATTTGCTAAAGATTCGGTCTGGCTTTTGGAACTGTCATCGACCGTATCAATCTTCTGAAAAACTCAATTTGTACAAATCTCATCGAGTGAGTAACAGATATGATAGTATACATTCCTGAGGAGGAAACCCGAGTAACGATGAACAATGAACCCGCAATTATTACCAGAATTATTGAATCTTTACAATCAGGTTTGGCTGCTCTTCAGAAGGATGAAGGTCTGTTCAACCGCATCAATGTCTTCCCGGTGGCGGACGCGGACACAGGCACTAACATGCTTCTGACAGCCGAAGGGTTGATCGCAGATGTCGATACCAGCAGCCTGAACGGTTTCCTCAACCATCTGTCGTACAAGGCGCTGATTAGCGCCAGGGGCAACTCCGGCACGATTTTGGCCAGTTTTGTGACTGGGCTCATCGAGCACGTCCAAAAATCGGATTTCCAGAATTTCTCGGTGAATGCGCTTTCCGAAGGTGTCAATCATGCTGCTGCGAAGGCCTATTCAGCCGTCGCGAACCCAAAAGAGGGCACCATGCTTTCGGTAATGCGGGGTTGGGGTGAAGGTTTGCGAGACCTAAGCCAGCAACAGGGTGATGTGGTTGACACGCTCGAGAAATCCCTCGATAGTGCCAAAGGGAGCCTGCTCGCCACCACCCAGCAAATGGAATTGTTGAAAAGTAAAAACCTCCTGGATGCCGGAGCATTGGCGTTCTACCGCTACATCGAAGGAATCGTGCGCACCATTGGGCACTCTCACGGCAAAAGTGAGACCACACTCGAGAACTTGATCCCCAAAGAAGTGTTCAACTATCATGCCGAAGCGCATCTTGATGAAGTCCCATCTTATCGCTATTGCACCGAAGGTGTCGTCCAAACCAGTGGAATAAATCCATCCAGCCTGGAGAGCCTGCGGGAGATCGTCAATGCTTTTGGCGACTCACAGGTGGTGTCTGATGCTGGTGAAATCATCAAATTCCATGTGCATACCAACACCCCCTGGGAAGTCTTTGAACATGTCAGCGAGATCGGTAGACTGGTGAGCCAGAAGACCGACGACATGCTTCGCCAGTATTACCTGGAGCACACTGCCGGTGGACCACTGGTAATCCTGGCTGATTCCGGATCGGATCTGCCGCAGGAATTGATCGACTCACTCGGCATCGACGTGGTGCCTCTGAACCTGGTCATCGCTGGGCACAGCTATTTGGACCGTATTGAACTGAGCACCAGGCAATTTTTTGCGCTGGATGGCAAGAAATCCACCGCGCAGCCTTCCGTGGGGGTTGTGAAACTGCGCCTTGAAGCGCTGCTCGAAAAGTATGAAAAGGTCCTGATCATTAGTTTGGCATCTGCACTCAGCGGCACATTTCAGTCCTATCAACAGGCTATCAAGCTTTTGCAGGCTGAGGACCGGGTGCTGCTGGTTGACAGCAAACAGAACTCGGTATCGTTGGGGCTATTGGTCCTCAATGCCGCCAGGGCGTTGGCTGCGGGTGAACCCGTTGAGAAAATCCAAGCCCAAGCCGAAGCCCAAGCCGACAAAGCCCACATCTATGTTGCGCTCGATAAACTTGAAACCATGGTGAATTCCGGTCGTGTCAGGCCGAACGTCGGGCAGCTACTTGAGTTCGTTAGCGCCAAACCCGTGGTGACCCTGGATGAAAAGGGCAACGGCGACCTGGCGATGATCGGATTTGGGCGCAAGCACCAATTCAACAAGCTGATGAAGCGGATCGAAGCCGATCACAAGCAGAGGCGCATCAAACAATACGCGCTTATCTATACGGATAATGAAAACGTCATCAGACCGTATCTGGACCGTTTACGTAGAATTACTAACCTCGAACCAGAATTTATCAAGCAGTCCAGCCCGATCTATGCCTTGATGGCAGGGCATGACGCGCTTGCAATCGGATATATCATGGAGAACTAAAAGAGGAAGAATGGAAAACATCAAAACGTTTTTAGTTGCATTTGCGGTCTTTTTGGGCATAGATATACTTTGGTTGACTGTCATCGCGCAGAAGTTTTACAAAGCCCAAATTGGCCATTTAATGGCTGATAAAGCCAGGCTGCTGCCGGCTGCGATCTTCTATGTGCTCTTCATTGCCGCACTGGTATATTTTGTCATTGCTCCGGCTTTGGAGCATCAGAACCTGACCAGGTTGATCCTGAGTGCCGTGGTTTTCGGTCTGGTGACCTATGCCACGTATGATCTGACCAATATGGCGACCCTCAAAGACTGGCCGTTACTTGTGACTGTAGTAGACCTGGCATGGGGCACGTTCATATCGCTGGCGGTTTCGTTGATCACCTACCTGATCCGAAAATGATCCTTCAATACTTACTCCTGATGTTGTTTGTGCCGGTGGCTACGTTTACCCTGGCGTATGCTGTTGCCAGGCTGACCGGGAAGGTGACCTTTTTGGATGCTGCCTGGGGTGTTGGTTATGTGCTGATCGCCTGGGTGAGCTTTTTTGCTTTTTCGACCAAAGATCTGCCCAATTTGCTCTTGTCGCTGGCGGTCAGCCTGTGGGGTTTGCGGCTCGCGTGGTACGTTGTGGGACGGATTGCGAAAACCGGAGAAGATAAACGTTACCAGGAAATTCTACGGGGTTACGGCGAGAACGCCCAGGCCAAAGCCTTTTCCCGCCTGTTCATGCTTCAGGCTGGGCTGCAATACATCGTTTCTGCGGCAATCCTGCGCATGAACTACACCGATCCAAAGCCCGCAGGGATAGCCACCTGGGTGGGTATGGGAATTTTCGCGGTTGGCTTTTTCTTCGAAGCTGTGGCAGACGCGCAACTGGCTGCCTTCAAGCGCGACCCCAGTAACAAAGGAAAGATCCTGCAATCCGGGTTATGGAAAGCCAGCCGGCATCCCAACTACTTTGGCGAGAGCATGGTATGGCTGGGGCTGGCAATCATGAGCCTGGCGTACCCTTGGGAGTGGTTGGCGCTGATCAGCCCGGTAGTAATCACGGTCCTGCTGTTGTTTGTTTCCGGCGTCCCGATCCAGGAAAAAGGTAAAGCTGAGAGACCCGAATGGCGTGAATACGCTTCCAAAACCCCGAGGTTTGTACCGTTTATCGGCTCGAAGAAGTTCTAGTTTTCCCTGCCAGGCGGCGAGACCTGAAGGCAAAACAGAATCAAGGCCTTTTTAATAATTGAAGTAATCTCAAAATGAGCCCACGAAGGCAGGAGAAATCCAGAATTTGCGTATTAAGGGCTCATTTCAAGCCAGATTCCGTATTTTTCAGGAGGGATTCTGGCAAATAAAGGAAAATCAATATGAGTTTTGGAAATTGGTCCAAAAAACCCTTGACTTAATGTTTGGAATGCCTATAATTGGCTTTTGCGCGTCCGAAAGGGCGCCGGAACTTTGAAAAAATGAGCTTTCTGAAGTCCAACAGAAATGAGCAAAACTCAAATTGGTTGGAATTCGCCCTTGACAAAACAAATTGGGTCGTCTATACTAATTGTTCCAAGGTGCTACACAAGGATATTGCGCCTGAGGCGCGATACTTGAAAACAGAAAAGCTTGGGTCTGGATAAGATCGGGGAAGCCATTAGCCGGCAGAAATTGGGGCCGGCGCTTTCGTCTGAAAGAAAGGCTTGACAGCGGAGAAAGTTTCCGTTAGAATCCGGTCTCTTGAAAGTCAGAACCTTAACAACTGAAAAGTGATAGGAAAAATGCAAGACAAATAAGAAATAGGTAAGTAATTACTACAAGCCTCGTTAATGATCTTTTCCGTAAAATGAAAACACCGCAAGGTGATAAATTTTAGCGGAGAGTTTGATCCTGGCTCAGGATGAACGTTGGCGGTGTGCCTAATACATGCAAGTCGAACGAAGTTGATAGCAATATTAGCTTAGTGGCGAACGGGTGAGTAACGCGTTGGTGATCTGCCTTGAAGTGTGGAATAACGTTTCGAAAGGAACGCTAATACCGCATGTGCTCTCGATTTTCAGAAAGTTGAGAGTAAAGGATTTATTCGCTTCAAGAGGAGCCTGCGTCCCATCAGCTGGTTGGTAGGGTAACGGCCTACCAAGGCTATGACGGGTAGGGGACCTGAGAGGGTGGCCCCCCACAATGGAACTGAAACACGGTCCATACACCTACGGGTGGCAGCAGTAGGGAATATTAGAAATGGACGAAAGTCTGATCTAGCAACACCGCGTGTGCGAAGAAGGCCT
>JAYFQB010000217.1:0-4378 GCA_034927385.1 Anaerolineaceae bacterium
TGGATCACGCACAGCCAGATCTGCCAGCATCTTGCGGTTGAGGATTACCTCAGACTTGCGCATGGCTGCAATCAGGCGGCTGTAGGTTGTGCCATTCAGACGGGCTGCAGCGTTGATACGTGCAATCCAAAGCCGGCGTAAATCGCGTTTGCGATTGCGGCGGTCGTTATAGGCATACCATTGCGCGTGCAGGTAGGCTTCGTTCGCGCGTTTAAACAAATGATTGTAGGATCCCTCATAACCACTGTTATGGGCGATCAACCGCTGATGGCGGCGTCGGCGATAGGGTCCACTCTTTACTCTTGCCATAATTCATTGCTCCTCTGCGGTCCCCTGGGCGTCAGATTCTTGATCTTGTTAGTACACCCAGCAGCCACACTAAACCGGAATTGACAGGACAGTCCTTAGTCCTTTTTGCTCATGTAGGGCGCCAGACGCTTGATGTGCTTAACCAGCCCGTTGGCATTGACGGCGATCGTTTCGGCGAGCAAATACTTGGTCCGCTTGGATGTGTTGCGGCGTAAGTGACCCTTACCGATCTTGGTCCGTACAATTTTACCGGTACCAGTTGTGCGGAAGCGTTTGGACGTAGCCTTATGAGTCTTTATTTTGTACTTTCCACTACTCTGTTTACGTGGCACGTCAAACTCCTCTAAGAAAATCCAACGGCTGTTAACAACCCAGCCGTTGGTCGATAAACCAAAAGGAAATTATACCAGAAAATAGCCGTTGTCAACGGGCTTATTTTTTACGGATCCTAATTCTTTTTAGGCGTCAACATCATGAACATTGTCCGCCCTTCCATGTTAGGCGGTTGCTCAATTTCTGCGACATCCTTCAATTCTTCAGCGATTTCCCGCAGATCTTCCAACGCCAGCTCGGGGTAGGTGATCTCCCGCCCTCTGAAGCGGATGGTGACGCGCACTTTCATGCCATCTTCCAGCCAACGGTGGGCGTCGCGAACCTTGAAACCTTGATGGTGGTCACTGGTTTTAGGGCGCAGGCGGATTTCCTTGATCTCGATTTTGGTCTGAGATTTCCGGGCTTCGCGTTCCTTTTTCTCTTTATCGTAAAGGAATTTGCTGAAGTTGATGATTTTGACCACGGGTGGATCTGCGTTTGGGGCAATCTCTACCAAGTCTAAACCAACATCGTTGGCACGGCGAAGAGCGGTCTCGATGGCAACAATTCCGACGTTCTCCCCGTTTTCGTCCACAAGGCGAACTTTATCGCTGCGGATCCGTTCATTAATGCGATATTCTTGTTTACTACTGATCTTCTTATTCTCCTTACTTAATCTGTCTTGGACAGGTGAAATCAATAACGGCGTAATAATTACAAATATTACCATATCCTCTCGATAAGCGTCAATAATTATCTAAGGATTTTGCGAATCCAGCCCTGTTTGGTGCCTGGGATACACTCAATTCCGGACACCGTTCCGGGATTAGTGGGCATTATGACTTTGGGGGGAACTCCTGCCTTTTGAAACACAATAATCTGTTTCGGTGTGATATTTCCTCCCATTGTTTCGTTTTTGATAATACAATAACTACTGGAGGAACAAATACTATGAACTTGACGAATAATCTCGAAAAATATGCTGACCTGATCGTTCGAATCGGGCTAAATCTGCACAAAGGCGACAATCTAATCATCCGGCTTACCGAAGACGCTTTACCCCTGGCGCGGCTGGTTGCAAAGAAAGCGTACAAGGCAGGCGTTGGCGACATTCAGTTGACGTTTACTGATGATTCGATCACGCTCGACCGATTTTTGGATGCTCCGGAAGAAAGCTTTAACAGCTATCCGGAATACCTGGTTGATTTTATGGAGAATTTACTTCTCGACAACCACCATGTTCTCAGCCTGGTTGCGCCAAACCCCGACCTTCTCAAGCCGGTTGATCCAACCCGGATTGCCCGTTGGCAAAAGGTTGCTGGCATGGCAGGCAAAAGGACAATGAAGTACACCATGCAAAACAAAGTTAAATGGTGTGTCACCGCGGTGGCATGCCCGGCTTGGGCTAAAGCCGCCTTCCCCGAACTGTCGGAGGAAGAGGCGATGAGGGAGCTTTGGAAAAATATTTTCTTCGCGACCCGAGTTGATCAGGATGATCCAGTCGCCGCCTGGGAGGAACACGATACCAGACTCAAAGCCCACCAGGATTTCCTCAATGAAGCCCGTTTCGATCGGGTGCACTATGAGGGTCCAGGCACTGACCTGATGGTTGGGCTGGCAAAAGACCATATTTGGGTTGGTGGTTCCGGCTACAGCGAGGCAGGCGACCGCTTCTTTGCCAATATTCCGACCGAAGAGGTCTTCAGCATGCCTGATGCCGACCGTGTGGATGGCGTCTTGCGTGCCACAATGCCACTTTCCGTGCGTGGGCAGCTCGTGGACGGCTTTCATTTCACCTTCAAAGACGGAAAAGTGGTGGATTATGACGCCGCGGTTGGAAAGCAAATTCTGGATGACCTTCTGGCAACCGACGAAGGCGCAAAGCACCTTGGCGAGATCGCTTTGGTGGCGGACAACTCCCCGATCAGCAACACAGGCGTGCTCTTCAAGAATACTCTTTTTGATGAGAATGCTTCCTGCCACTTTGCTCTTGGAGCAGCCTACAGCGAGAATCTCGAAGGTTCAACCGAACGCAGCGATGAGGAAAACCGCAAGTTGGGCATGAACGACTCGGTAATCCATGTGGACTTCATGGTTGGTAGCAAAGAAGTGACGGTAACCGGTATCAAGGTTGATGGAAGTGAAGTCGTTTTACTGAAAGATGGCGAGTGGACGATATAAAGCCATTCGGTGTTGGTTTAATATCAATAGAGCCTGGATCATCCCAGGCTCTATTTCTTGTTGACCAAATGCTTTGAGTGTTACCTCTTGATAAGCGGCAGATAACCCAGAGATGCTCTATAGTAATAGACCCTTAGGTAATCGATCCGACTTCCATCTGGAATGTTAATATGCTTGTTGAAAACGGCGCTGGGAGACCCGCTTTTCAGGTAAATACAGCCTCCCGTCCAGTCGGTACTCCAATTCACGGAACTTGTTCGGGGGAGTAAGACCGAGCCGGGGATGTGGAGATAGGAAAAACTGGAGCTATAACCACCCACCCCATCCGGCAGCCTGTACGCCACACGCAAGCCGCAAACATACATCGAGCTTCCTACCAAATTGGGTCTCCAATTAAGGACATAGCTGTTGGATATATTATCAACAACTGCTCCGGAATATGCACTCAACTCGGTGCTAAACCCAAAGTAATTCCCAAATGGCACATAGGCAATGTCATTAAGTCCCCCTGCATCATCGTAGGATGTGACCCACGCTTGACCCATAACAAGCGCGTTGATGGATTGCCCTCCTTCAGTGTCGTTTTGTGCCAGGACATCTGGCGTTGAACTAAACGCGAGGAATGAGCCTAACAAGACAACTGAGATCAGAGCTAACACTAATCGTTTATAGAACGTTCCTTTGTTTTTCATGTTCACCTCCAGTTAGCTGCAAAGGTGACTACGGAAGCCTGTAAGCAACGCGCAGACCACAAAGCATCATGGTCGACCCATTCGCATAAGGACGCCAATTTAGAACGTAGTTGTAGTTCACATTATCAACAACATGCTCAATTAATGGGCTCAGTGCCGTGCCGTAGCCAGCAGTACCTGTTGAGGCGATACTGGTGACATCACTTAATCCTCCCGAATCATCATAGCGGGTCACCCAGGAATAAGAATCGCTTGCGCTTGTATCGTAATAGTAGATTCGAAGATAGTCAATCCGGGCGCCATCGGGAATATCTAAATGAAGATTGTAAATTACATTCGCATTTCCACTTACCTGGTATAAACAGCCCCCGGTTCCACTGCTATTCCATTCGACTGCGCTGTCACGGGGGCGAAGAGCTGAACCTGTCGCGTGGTAATAATAAAAACCGCTCCAATTCGGTTCAGCGTTTGTCTCAATAGTGTCGGGGTCTCCCTCTGGAATGAGAGCATCCCAATTCACTTCTTCTTCCGGTTGGTCTCCACTTGGGGCAATTACAGCCTGATTAGCTTCAATGATCGCCCCAGTGTAGCCGTTATCATCAGGTTGCAATTCACCGCCTTCATGCTGGGTGGTCAGAGCTTGAGGTTCAAACCCCGGTTCGCTTGACCATGGCCAGACAATCTGCGCTTCGACTGCAATGACTGTCAGACTGAGAAGTCCGAGTAAGACAACCACCGCCACAGCAGTGGATTTTTTGAACGTTAATTTCATCTTGAACCTCCTTGTGTGTTCAAAATCTAAGAAAAAAGTATTGGAATGTTGTGGATTTAAAAGGATTAACTACTTACATTATATAAATGCAACGTCGCTGAGTCAATAATGG
>JAYFQB010000169.1:0-5689 GCA_034927385.1 Anaerolineaceae bacterium
ATGGGCAAACGCCAGTTGGACGGGTATCTGGTACGGCGAACCCGAAAGAATCCTGATGGAACAAACCTATCCGGGTGTGGAGGATCACATTGAACACTTCAACGTCCTTCTGCCTGCCTTTCGCGATCCGCGCTACCTCAGGGTGGACAGCCGCCCGATATTTTTTGTCTTTCAACCCGCCAATCTGGATGCCGCCTGGGTGGAGCTCTGGCAGAGATTAGCCCGGAACGCGGGGCTTGAACCTTTGTTTTTTATCGGCATCATCAACAATGAACAGGAAGCTGAGCACATCACCAAACTCGGCTTTGACGGCTTCACCATCTCCCGAACCAGTCGGCGCGGTATCCGTCTAAAAGGCAGCCGCGAAGCTCTTAGGAAGCTGCTTGGACCCAAAAGCGCGAATGACCTCTTTCAGAGTGTCCTGAAACAACCTTTCCATGTGTACGACTACAAACATGTGCTGCCGTTCCTCGAGCTTCCTAAACCGCAATCGCTCGATTTTTACCCGTGTGTTATGCCCGGCTGGGATAACACCCCCCGATCCGGGCTTGATGGTCACGTTTTCGTGAACCCTACGGCGGAGGTGTTCAAAATGCACCTGCACAAAGCAATTGAACGCGTCAGTGGCAATCCCCCAGAGCGCCAAATTGTGATTCTGAAATCGTGGAATGAATGGGCTGAAGGCAACTACCTTGAGCCTGACCTGCTCCACGGAGAAACTTTCCTTCAGGCGATAAAACGGGAGTTGGCATTATGGCAGGATGTATGAACGACTTTTTCGAGGTGAGCGTGGTCATTCCAGTCTACAACGCCGCTGCCTTCGTGACACAGGCAGTGGAATCAGCCCTTGCCCAGCCTGAAGTGCGCGAGGTGGTTTTGGTGGAGGACTGCTCCCCGGATGACAGCCTGGCGGTTTGCCGTCAATTAGCTGAGAAGTATCCCCAGGTGAATTTGTTCCAGCATCCGGGTGGGGTCAACCGGGGGGCTGGACCCTCGCGAAACCGGGGCATCACTAAAAGCACCTGCCCCTTTATCGCCTTTCTGGACGCGGATGACTTTTACCTTCCTGGTCGGTTTACCGCCGATTGTGCGATTTTTGAGCAACAGGCTGATTGCGACGGCGTTTACGACGCGGTTGGGATGTTCTTTGAAGATGAAGCCAGCAAGGATCGCTGGCGCGACCACAGCATCGCGGGGGATGGAATCACGACGCTCCCCCCAGGGGTTGACCCGGCGGATTTGTTTTGCGTGCTTATTAAGGGGGGGCAGGGGCACATTCACTTAAATGGTCTCATCATTCAGCGCAAGGTTTTAGACCGTTCCGGGTTGATGGATGAAACCATTGCCGACACACTCCATGAGGACACGGATTGGATTTTGCGCCTTGCGGCGGTGGGGCGGCTTTATCCGGGATCAATAGTGGAACCCACATCGGTCCGCAGAGCGCACCAACAGAACCGCGTATCCGCGCCGCGTTCCTACGAAAACATCAAGCGCGACCGCGTCCGGCTTTGGGTTGCCACATACCGCTGGCTGCGCCATCACGGCTCACGTGAGCAAAAGCGGCTTGGATTGAGAAGACTACTGCTTGAGTGGACTCAATCTGATTCCAAACCCACCAATGGCGCTACGTTTTTCGCCCTGCTGCGATTTCCTCTGCGTGAGCCATTGGCTCTGGTGGAACGGGAATATTGGGGCGAACTCGCGCGGGCGCTTTGGGCAATTATCCGCAATGATTTGTTGAGGTTGAAATAGCAGGTTTACGGGTTTCGGTCATTATCCCAGTCTATAATGCCGCCGCATTCGTGACCCAGGCGGTGGAATCAGCATTGGCTCAACCCGAAACGGGAGAGGTGCTGCTGGTTGAAGACGGCTCCCCCGACAACGCTTTGGAGGTTTGCGAGGGGTTGGCTGGCAAATATGAGCGTGTGAGGCTGCTGCGCCACCCGAATGGCGAAAATCGCGGCGCCGGCGCCAGCCGCAACCTGGGAATGTTGAACGCGGGTTGTGAGCTCATCGCTTTTTTGGATGCCGATGACTACTACTTGCCCGAGCGGTTTCGGCAAGCGGCTCAGCTTTTTGAAACAGATCCTCTCTGTGATGGAGTCTATGAAGCGGTCGGAATGCAGGTTTCATCTGATGATGGCTTGCTTCGCTGGCAAAACGCCGGGAGGTCTGTGAGCAGCTTACTGACAATGGATACTGTCGTTGAACCGGAGAGGCTGGCTGAATCTCTGCTTGATGGAAAGAATGGGTATTTTCATCTCAACGGAATAACGTTTAAGAAACAAATTTTAGCCAGGTCTGGGCTAATGGATGAGGGGTTAAAGCTTCATCAGGACACTGAGTTCATTTTAAGGGTGGCAATGACCGCAAGGTTACTCCCAGGCAGGTTGAATGAACCAGTGGCAATGTGGAGGGTGCATCCAGCAAACCGAATCTCCGCGCCGCGTTCTCTGGCAGCGCAACACCGGGACCGCATGAGGTTTTGGCTCTGCCTTTACCGCTGGACCAGGCGGAATGGCACTTTGGGGCAGCAGAGAATGGTGAGGGAAGCCGCCCTGGACTATAACCGTTCGCACAAGTATTTCGTGAAGTTCCCCAGGAATTTTTTCCCCGATACTGTTCTGATTATGTCCCGCCAACTCAGGCTTTTGGCTTATCCTGAGCTTTGGTTGGACAGACAGGCTCACCCGAGCCAGGATCACAGGAGGCAGGATTGACCAAAATACTGGTAGGGACACTATTCAGCGGCGAAAATGAATTCGATGAATGTCTGGCGTCAATCCGGAAACAGAGCTTCACCAATTACGACCATCTCATCATTGAAAATAAGCCTGAATTAGAGGCACACCGACAGCTTTTCCAGACTTTTCTGGAAAACAAAGATCGCTATGACCTGTTAATTAAGGTTGATGCTGATATGGTCTTATGTTCTGAGGATTTGTTTGAGGAAATTGCGCGCCAATTTGCCGGGAACTCACGGCTTCGGTTGTTGAGCATTCGAGTTTATGACTTCTTTACCGACAGTCTGATTAACGGGCTCCAGACATATCGAAACACGATAACCTGGGACTTAACACGCGATACGGTTTTTCCTGATATTCCAAATACAGACCAAAACGAAGCAGTCGTTGACACAAAACGGTTGGAACCCGCTGCCTGGCATTCCCCCAACCCATCGATTCCGCAAGCGTTTCATTACGGAGTACATCGGGGGATTAAGTCTCTCCAGAAGATTCACAGTACTACGCACTGGGCAACGTTACAAGCTGTGTGGAAGCATTTTGTCAGTAGTGGCGATGAGCGATTAGGAATGGCAGTCCTTGGCGCTGAGCTGGTTTACGCTGGCAGGTTCAAACGTGCAGATCAGAATTATACCAACCCAGCGATGGAAGAAGCTCTGACCGAATTCAGGGGTTTGGACGCTGCCCAGATAAGACATGAAATTTTGAAGCTGCGAGCACGGCATTGGGGATTCCTTCCTTCGGATTTGCGCCGGAAGATATTGCGTAAGCTGCGCGGCGAGAGAGAGGGGCTATGGGATCAGTGAATGATCTATGGGAGAGACGGAACATAGCGACAGAAATCCTGATAGTTTGCTACGTTAACAGGGAATCGAAATTGCATGCCAGGTAAACCATTGAAGATCATGTTCGTCGATTGGGTTCGACCCTTTACGCTTGCGAACATTGATCAAACCTTTGAGTGGCGGATGTTGAGTAAGAATTGGGCTCTCGAACTTGCTGATGAGCCGGATGTCTTATTCTATTCCTGCAATGGTAACGAGCATCTTCGTTATCCATGCAAGCGAATTTTCTTCACACCGGAGAATTTGCGACCAAATTTCAAGGAATGTGATTATGCTTTTTCTTTCGATTATCCGGTTAGTGAACGGAATTACAGACTGCCGCTCTACCGGCGATGGACTGAATATTCACAGTTATTTAATCCCCGGGATCCAGACAAGGTAATTGCTCAAAACCGCGAATTTTGCAGTTTCATGGTATCCAACCCGAACGCCAACACAAGAATTGAGTTCTTCAGGAAACTATCCTCATTCAAAAGGGTGGACTCAGGCGGAAAGTTTCTGAATAACATCGGAGCCCCTGTCCCAACTGGTGTGGAAAATAAGTTGAATTGGATGAGGAACTATAAATTCAGCATCACATTTGAAAATTCGAGCTTCCCGGGGTACACCACGGAAAAATTAATGCATGCGCTGCTTTCTGACACGATCCCTATCTATTGGGGAAATCCATTGGCAGGTTTGGACTTCAATCCAAAAGCTTTCATAAACTGCCACGATTTTAAGTCAATTGATGAGGTAATTGAGTTGGTGATGGAGATCGATAAAAACGACACCCTTTACAGGGAATATCTTGCTCAACCTTACCTAAAAGATAATATTGAGACGGAGTTCTGTAAGGAAGAAAACATCCTGGCTCGTTACGATGAAATTATTGAATCCCGGAAAGTTTTCGTTTCGCCGTATCAAAAGAAAATGCAGAAATTAGGTTTTCCGATCAAAAATGCAGTTAAGATGACTTATAGAAAAGTTGTTTTCCATGTGCACGAAAATGCACAGGCAGCGAAGCGGCGGGTTGGAAGGCTCTTCCGCAAGCAGACCAAGGTTGGCGGATAAACTTTGAAACTCCTTTGTATCTCCGCTTTCTACCCACCAGCCCATTATGGCGGATATGAGCTGCGCGTAAGTCAGGTGATGGCTGGGCTGGCTCAACGCGGGCATGAAATCCGTGTGCTGACCACGCGGAAAGAACGGGGTATGACCCCAGCGCCAGTGGAAGTTCCTTTTCCGGTCATACGGCGGCTGCATTGGTCAGGCAGAAAGATGCAGTGGGCTGAGCGGCTTACATGCCATCGGTTAACCAATTGGTTGGGGGTCGGGATTGTGTTTCTGCGGCAGATTCGGTGGGACATCCAGGACCTTAAGCTGATCGAGAAGCAGATCAGGGAATTCAATCCTGACCTGATTTACCTGGGGCATATCATGCCGCTGACGAGGGAAATGCTGCCGTTTCTCGCCAGGCAGTCCATCCCAATAGTCTTGGATGATGGCGGCATTACCGCGCTAACCTGTTATCAGGAACGTGGTCTTTGGCGGCGCTTTCAGTCTGAATATGAACCAAGTCTGTCTTTCTTGAGGGGATGGAAAAATGTTTTAGTCAAGGCGGTTGGGTGGCTGTCCGGGGGCAGGTTGCGCCAGGAGTGGGTTTGGCCAGAAGCGTTGGATGTGTTCTTTAACAGCCAGCTCAACTTAGGGAACTTTGAGGCAGGGCAAGTTCCCGCGCGTCGAAAAGCAGTGATCCACTCGGGGGTGGACACACAACAGTTTTCTTTTAAGAGATCGAAACCCTTTGGCAACCCGTTGACCATTTTGGTGCCTGGGCGGATTGAACCCCAAAAAGGTCAGCTTGACGCGGTCGTGTTGGCAGAAAAGCTGAAGCAGGCTGGGGTTGACTGCCAGGTTACGATCGCAGGCGATATCTGGAGGCAGGATTACCTGGACCAGATAGAGGCTGAGATTCATGCCCAGCAATTGGACGGTCAAGTCCGCATTCTGCCGATGCAGGATATTCCAAGCCTGTTCAAGTTGTATCAGCAGGCTGATATCTGTGTCTTTCCCAGCTACCACCATACGGGCTTTTCGCGGGTCCCGCTTGAGGGC
>JAYFQB010000339.1:0-2796 GCA_034927385.1 Anaerolineaceae bacterium
CATCAGAATTCAGCTTCGTTGACGGCGCCGGTTTAACCATCGGCGCTTCTGTTGTGGTTAACCGTATCGTCGATTCAGAAGTTGTCAAGGCAAAATACCCCGCGCTGAACCAGGCAGCCGCATCCCTGGCTTCGTTCCAGCTTCGCAACCGCGCGACCGTGGTTGGGAACATTTGCAACGCCTCCCCCGGCGCCGACCTTCCCCCTGCTTTGTTGGTCTATGATGCGGTTGTAAACATCGCTGGCCCGCAAGGCACACGGCAGGTTCCCCTGCACGAATTTTTCACCGGCGTGAAGCGTACTGTGCTTCAGCGCGGCGAAATTGTGGTTTCGGTGCATTTACCCGATCCAGGTGAAGGCGATAAAAGCATCTACCTTCGTCAGGCTCGCCTTCGCGGGCATGACCTCGCGGCAGTTGGCGTTGCCAGCCGCGTCAGACCGGACGGCAAAGTGGCGATTGGCATTTCTGCTGTCGCGCCCACCCCAAAACGGCTTTTCGCCCTCGAAGACATGATCAACGAGCGTGGGCTTTCCCAGGAAACCGTAGAATTGGCTGGGCAAGCAATCCATGAGCATATTCGTCCTATCACAGACGTACGGTCCTCAGCCCAATACCGTCTGTTGACGTCGTCTGTTTTACTGAAACGCGGATTGCTCGCGCTAATTGGTAAGGAGGCATAAACATGGACAACGAAAAAGATTGTTCTATGTATACTGAACATATCGATTCAGGCAAGCGCAAAGTGACCCTGAGCATGACTGTGAACGGCCGCCCGGTGGTTCGGGATGTTGACCCAAACATGACCTTGCTGCACTTCCTTCGCGACAACCTGAAGCTGTTTGGCACAAAAGAAGCCTGCGGCGAAGGTGAATGCGGCGCATGCACCATCATCTTGAACGGCAAAGCCGTGACATCGTGCATCGTTCTGGCTGTTGAAGCCGAAGGCGCACAGATTACTACGGTTGAGGGGCTTTCCAAGAACGGCAAACTCTCCATTTTGCAGGAAGAGTTCGTCAGCCAGGACGCCCTTCAGTGCGGTTTCTGCACCCCGGGCTTCCTGATGTCGACGCGCGCGCTGCTGGACCACAACCCGAACCCAACAGATGAAGAAATCGTTGAGGTTCTGAGCGGCAACCTTTGCCGTTGCACCGGCTACATTCCTATCTTACAGGCGGTAAAACGTACCGCGGAACGGGAACGAAAGGAGTTAGGTCGCTAATGGAAGAGAATAAATACCAATCAAAATACAAGCGGGTTGGTCAGCCTTACGATCGTAAAGATGCCCTCGATAAAGTCACCGGGCAGGCTGTTTATACCTACGACATGGAACTTCCCGGCATGTTGCACGCACGCTGCCTGCTCTCTCCGTATGCCCGCGCAAAGATCGTCTCAATTGACACCAGCAAAGCCAAAGCCCTGCCCGGCGTCCGGGCTGTTCTGACCGGTGAGGACTCCGACATTTTGGTCGGTCTCTACATGCAGGACAAACGCGTCCTCTCCAAGGGCGAAACTCGCTATCAGGGCGACGTGGTTGCCGCCGTGGCTGCCGAAGATGAAGAAACAGCCGAACGCGCCATCACGCTTCTGGATGTGGTCTACGAACCCCTGGCGCCTGTCCACGACGTGGACGAAGCGCTTGAGGGTAAAATCCTGGTTCACGATGACATCAACAACCTGAAACACTACGTGGGCGTCTTCTTCCCACAGAAGGATTCCAACATCGCCAGCTGGAATAAAAGCCGAAAAGGCGATCTGGACAAGGCGTTCGAAGAAGCGGACCTGGTGCTGGAAGGCGAGTATTCTCTGCCGGCTGTTGCCCATGTCCCAATGGAAACCCATGTGACAATTGTCCAGGCTGACCCTTACTCCAACCGGATTAAAATTTGGTCATCCGCCCAGTCCCCATTCGCCATCCGCCAGATCATGGCAGATAGCTTCCACATTGCGGAATCGGACGTCGAAGTCCACATCCCGTATGTCGGCGGCGGCTTCGGCGGAAAGGCTGGCATCCACCTCGAACCACTCGCCACGCTGCTATCCAGAGCTGCTGGCGGTCTGCCTGTAAAAGTTCGCGCCACCCGTGAGCAGGAGTTTAACCAACTCCCGACCCGCGCGGGAATGCGCGGACGCCTCAAAACCGGCGTCACCAAAGAAGGAAAGCTCACCGGTATTCAGGCTGTGTATGACTGGGATAGCGGCGCGTATGCCGACTATGGTGTCAACGTTGGCAAAACCGCTGTCTATTCGGGCATTGGTCCCTACAAGGTGGAGAACGCCAGCATCGATTCAAAAACCATTTACACCAACAAGGTGTTCAGCACCGCCTACCGCGGCTTTGGTCACCTCGAAACCCACTGGTCCATTGAACGCCAGATGGACATACTCTCTCAGCATCTTGGAATTGACCCCTACGAATTCCGCATGATGAACCTGCTCGGACCTGGCGACCAGACTATGAGCGGCGAAGTGTTGACGGAGAGCAGCGGCAGCCCCAAAGAATGCCTGACCGCCGTGGTCAAGGAAATCGGCTGGACCGGACGCAAGTCTGAAGAGGAACGTGCCCGCGAGTGGAAAACCGGCAAGGTCCGCGGCAAAGGTTTTGCCATGCTGCAAAAAGCCCCCGCTATGCCTGCCAATACCGCCTCATCGGTCATTATGCAGATGAATGGCGATGGTCACGTAAAGATGATGATCGGTGCCGTAGACTTCGGTCAGGGCGCCATCACCGCCCTGGCGCAGATTGCAGCCCAGGAACTTGACATCCCGATCGAACATATCGAGATCTCAGCCGAGATC
>JAYFQB010000263.1:0-1744 GCA_034927385.1 Anaerolineaceae bacterium
TTTAACCGCCAGGATTTTCCCTTCAGCAAGAGCGTGGCGGGCAATCTGGATGGCATGCTCGCTTTCCGCCAGTTTTTGACCGCCTTCCTCATACCAAACCTGCGGACCACAAACCGGGCAGGCGATGGGTTGGGCGTGAAAACGCCTGTTGGTTGGATCCTGATATTCAGCCGCGCAATCCGGGCAGAGGGGGAAGCCAGCCATGGAGGTGTTTGGACGGTCGTAGGGGATGCTGTTAACGATTGAAAAACGCGGACCGCAATTGGTGCAGTTGATGAACGGGTAGCGGTAGCGGCGGTCGGACGGGTCAAAAAGCTCACGGCGGCAATCCGGGCAGATGGCAAGGTCGGGCGAAACCGGCAGGAAATCCGCTGGATTGTCCTCGCTGTGGCGAATCTCAAAGCCCGAAAAAGGTTGGTCGGGAGCGGTTTCAACCAAAAAGCTGTTGATAACCGCGAGTGGTGGTGGATTCTGCCGCAGGTCCTGGATAAACGCCAGCACATCTGCTTCGGGTCCACGCAGTTCGATTTCGACCCCATGGGCATTGTTAAGCACCCATCCCGTTAAGGCAAACCTCTGCGCGAGGTTAAAAACGGTCGGTCTGAATCCCACCCCCTGCACGATGCCGGTGATGTGGAGCCGTTTATTGATGAGGGGCATACAACCTTACTTTTTGGTGACTTTTTCAGTCAGCCATTCTATCCAGGCGTCGAATCCTTCTCCGGTTTTGGCGCTAAGGGCAAATGTCTTGAGCCCAGGATTGAGCATCTCGACTCCCTGCTGGAAGTAATCCATGCGGAAATCGATATAGGGGCTTAGATCAATCTTGTTAATGATAAGAACATCAAGCCCACGATAGATATTTGGGTACTTGTAGGGCTTGTCATCCCCTTCGGGCACGGATGCGATCAGCACGTTTGCATGCGTGCCAAGCTGAAAAGCAGCCGGGCAGATGAGGTTGCCAACGTTCTCAACAATGATCAACCCCAGCTCTTCCAGAGGGAGCTCAGCCAGCGCGATTTCGATCATATTCGCGTCGAGATGGCAATCGCCGCCGGTGTTAATCTGCACCGCAGGCATACCAGCCGCCACAATTTTGTCGGCGTCGATGGTTACCGGGGCGGTGTCACCTTCGATGACCCCCAGGCGGATATTCTTGGGCAACCGTTTGATGGTTTCGAGGATAAAACTGGTCTTTCCAGCTCCTGGAGATGCCATCAGATTGATGCCAAAGGTATGGTGCTGATCGAGAACCGCCCGGTTGGTTTGAGCAAGGCGGTCGTTGGTGTCCATGATTTTTTTAACAATTTCTACGCGTTGGGGCATTTAAGAATCCTCTCTTAGTATATCGATGTGATCCACCAACAGTTCTTCACCGCTTTCGATGAAAACATCGAAGCTGCGGCAATTGGGGCAGGGCTGGAGAATCTCCCCAAGGGGATATTGGTGATCACAGGCGTTGCAATGCAATATGGCAGGGCGGCGATCGAAGTGAAGTTTGGCGCCTTCACAGACGGTGCTTTCACTGATATGGTCCCAGTAGAACTGGACAGAGTCATCCACAATCGAGGATAGTTGACCGATAATGAGATAAATATCCGTCACTTTCGTGCCGTGGTTTTCTCTGGCAGCCTTTACGGCAATGTCCAGGATGTTTTCTGTGATAGCCAGTTCATGCATGAGGGTATTATACCGTCAGGGAAAGGTGAGTCAAAAGGAGTGAGAACGCCTGGCAAACCAGTTC
>JAYFQB010000240.1:0-7327 GCA_034927385.1 Anaerolineaceae bacterium
TGGCCATCGATTGTTGTCGTGAAATTCGCGGCAACCACGATGACATAATCGTGACCCAGGGAGACGTGACCAGGGGGCGTGTTGGTTTCAGAGAGGATATAAGTGCCCGGAGGTAAGCCGTAGACTCTGATGGTGCCGTTCGCGGTCGCCGTGCGGACTGCGCGGGCTGTGCCCTTTGAGCCGTCGGGATTGGTGTTGTAGAGCGTAAACTCAGCGCCGGGGAGTACACCGCCGGTCTGATTGGTCTTAGTCAGAGCCACAAAACCACTGCGGCTCATCATCGCAGATCCATGCTGCTCTGTAATCGTAAAGCTTTCTTCTGTTTCTGTGCCATCGCCATCAGCGCCAATCAAAGAGGCGTGATTGGTAACAGTTCCGGGTAGGCCGGTGATGTCAGTAACATAGCTCAGTCGATAACCCTTTGTGTTGTCAGGGAAAGTGAAGCTCAACGTGCGGGTTTCGCTATTGTAAGTGGTATTCGCCTGAATAACAGACATGTCAAGCTCAACACCCAGCACGTAACCGCCGGAATTATCTGCATTCGGGTTGAGTTCGTGGACTGTAATGTTGCGAACCCCACCCTGCTCCCAGATGATCGCGCCGCCTGAATCCAGGCGTAAGTCGATACCTTCAGGAAGAACATCCTGGAACGAGTTTGCGAGAGGACGTCCGTAAGGGAAGTAATCCAGCTTCCAGGTCAGCTCGCCATTCATCTGCTGGGCTGCGTCAATGGACTTCTCAATGATTTTTGGGTTCAAGCTTACATTTTGGCTGGCTGATGCTCCAGTGGGCCAATTTGCCGTAGTCAGGCTCACACCGTTAGTCCTGGTGATGGCTGTACCACCAACCAGGTAACCATCAAACGTAGCGTCTGTTGGTCTGGCTTTCACCAATATTACGTAAGGTTGATTGAGGTTGGTAAAAATGAACGTTGCGGACGACGTGCCAACAACACCCGTAAATCCAGTAATAGTGGAAGGAGTAAGAGCGGGTGTAGCGGCAACATACGTGTTATTCGCGCTATAGATCAGGAAATTCGCGCCGCCAGTGAAGGGGACAAATTCCCAGCCCGCGGGCAACGTGTCTGTGATTGTAACCGTCCCAAAACCGCCCGTCAGATTCGTTTCGACGTTCGCAAAATCCAGGGAGGCGGCGTTAATGTTCAACCGGAAGATAGCTTCGCGGTAACCATAATGGAAACCTTCAGAGGCTGTCGTGGTTCGGTTGTTGGGATCAATCGTTCCTTCATGATCATTGGCAACTTCTGCTCGTTTCAGAAGTTCTTTTCCAAGCACGTGGTTAAAGAATGGTACAGAGGCACCTGCACTGTTTTTGTAGGTTGTCCCCTTGAACAAGGAAGCGTAATTGGGTACTGAATTGTTCGAGCCGTTTCCTGCCAGAATATCGGGATCCAGAACCTGGCTTTTCACCACAATCTGGTTGGAACCTGTTGCTTGTAGATTTGTGACTTTAACCAGTTCTGCCAAACCGCCGAGACTGATGACTTCCACGGTTAAATGGGAATCATTCGAATGGGATATATATTTTTGTCCATTGCTGCGAGTGATGCCGGATGAGCCAATTGAGATGCCTGCTGGCCAACCTGCAGCGCCGGTAAGCGCGGAATCTGCTGTGTTCTTATTGTGCACAAACAAATCATAGTAAACAAAATCAGTGGGGGATTGTCCCTTCAGGTCAACGTTGACCGTCCAAGTGATCTGGTGCAAAGTCTTGTCGGCGTCCGATTGGGTTCCGCCCTTGGAGATGGCGTCATAACCAATACCAACACCCGGGGTTCCGGATTCACCACCGCCAGATGTACCTCCTGGACCAGTCCAGGTAGCGGTAGCATGATTGTAAAAGGTTTTTGAGGCAACGGTCCCATCCGGATCGTCAGGCACAATGCTTACGATAACAAGGCGGCCGATGTAATCGACATCGCCAATCTCATAAACGCCGCCGGTTGGTTCGGCTGACCATGTCGGGGTAGAGAGAGTGTCCCATGTTTCGGTGGTTGGGTTCCACTGCTGCCACACTGCTGAACCCCAGGTCAATCCACCTGTAAGCGGGTCGGTGATGGCTAAATCATCCAGAATTCTGCCTTGCGGGTCAATTGTGACGTACCAGGTGATGGTGCGATCATTTGGGTCATAGGTTGCGCCTCCGTCACCAAAACCATCATCAGCCACACCGGTTTTGACCACTGATGGGGCAGGAATAGGTGCTGTGGCACCGTCGGTGCCGAGTTCATCTTCGCCGTCAAGCAGAGAGGCGTTGTTGGTGATATCGCCGCCATTTGCCATGAAGGTATTGGGAATCGTCGTGGTAAAGGTAATCGTCTGAGGACTTGTTGAGGGGTCGGGGAAGGTGTATGACATCACATTGCCCGCGAAATCGGGGGTTGTTGCAATGCCGCCAACAGTGAAGCTGTCCGCCACATATGCACCAACGTCGGTTAAGTCGTCCGAAAAGACAAAGCCCGCTAAATCAATCGGTGTGGGTGGAACAGTGTCCGTCTCACCAGTAATAACCACGGTCCAGGTGATGGTACCATTCGCAAGGTTGATTTCACCAACCGATTTATCCACGGCGTAGGTCGTGATATCGCCGGGCAAGCGAATGATGTACGTCTTGTCTAAAATGGCAACAGTGGAATGTCCGTCTCCGTCTTCACCATGAGTACCGTTATAGTACAGGTTAACTGTAAACTCGGCTGAAACATCCGCGAAAGGCGGCTCGCCCTCACCAAGCAAATCAGGATCATAGATATAGGGTTCGCCATTAAAGACAACAGTTGCTACTGCTTGACCTTCAGCATTGTTTGAGAAGACAACCGTTCCAACTTTAACCTCATTAAAATACAGCTCCTGATCAGGTGGCACAGGACTGAACATGAATGAGGTGCTGATCACGAATGACACGCTGTCTCCCCAGACAAAGTAGTCATCAACACCATCGCCGATTACTGGAATGGAAGGTAGACTGACCGATATATTAACCGGGCCAGGACCAAGGATGGTTCCGCCTTCAGGAACACCAGTAACCTCAACCGTTGCGTCAATCGTAGCGGGAGTGCCATGAGGGGAAACCACCAAAGGCACAGCCTGGCTGGGCGTTTCGCTCGGTTCGGGTGTCTCGGTTAGTTCCTCCGTTGGTTCAGGCGTCTCAGTCAACACCCCCGTCGGATCCGGGATTTCAGCATCATCAACCGGAGGAGCTGGAGTCTCGGTTACCACCTCTGTTGGTTCGGAGGGAATAGTTGGTTCTTGAGTTGGGAAAAGGATCTCAACCGGATCGTCCTCACCAATCGGAATTCCAATACCATCCCTTGGATCAACCGGTGTCGCCTCAGGTTCACTTGAATCTTCCGAACCCTGGGATGTACCTACCGGAGACTTGCTCAGGTCAGCAAAAACTCCACTGACTGAAGAAACCATGCTGAAAACCAGCGTAAGCACTAAAAATATCGACATTAGTCTTTGATTTTTTCTGTTCATGTTCCGTCCTTGTTCATATTTCTAATGTTTCTTTATGATCATCAATTATTTGATCTGTTTGCAAAACAAAACCCATTTTACTGCGTTACACCTCCCATTTGTAATCAGTGTACAGGCATCATTTAACAATAAACGTCATTTTTTATATTAAAAATCGCCTCTTTACGAAGAGTAAATAATCTCCGTCCCGATTAACGTATTATTATACACATCTTTCTATCGTTGCAATAAACTATTTACAAGATTAGACACTAGTTTTGCATTAACCGTTGCCTCAACCGGCAAAAAAAACGGATTTATTGTCGTTTCTGATGTTACTCTAGTTCTCGCTGGTGTCCTCACCAGCGAGCGCACTTGACCGAAGGTCTCCAAGTTTTTTCTCAGCACTCACCAGCAAGTGCCTTTGACTGAAGGGCTCATTGGTTACTCATTCAATCGGATTGATGTTGCTGAAGCATTCTTCCCCATTGAGCCATGCCCGGGAAAAATGGAGACCCGTGGTCAAACCCCTCGCACGGTGAGGACACCGGCGAGAACGGAAGGTTTTTTGTCGTTTCTGATGTTACAATACCCTTGTCTGATTCAACTCCCTTTAAGGGAGTAATATTTGAATTATTAAGGAGAGTTAATGACAGAGGCAAATTTCCGAATTCAAAAGCTGAAGAACACTCAGGAAGCTTCCAAAATAGGCGGTGGGCAGGATCGCATCGATCGCCAACACGCCAAGGGCAGCCTCACTGCCCGTGAACGGATCGATTTACTGCTCGATCCCGGTACCTTCCGGGAAATTGGCAGCATGACCACCCAGCGTAACCCAGCAGAAGCCGATGAAACCCTCGGCGATGGCGTTGTTACTGGATATGGTAGTGTTGATGGACGCACCGTTTACGTCTACGCGCAGGACTTCACCGTCCAGGGCGGCTCGCTTGGTGAAATCCACGCGCAGAAGATCTGCCGTGTGATGGACCTCGCTGTTAAGACCGGCTCACCAATCATCGGTATGATCGATTCCGGCGGCGCGCGTATCCAGGAAGGCGTCAGAAGCCTTGGCGGATATGCCGAGATTTTCCGGCGCAATGCCATTTATTCGGGCGTTGTTCCCCAAATTAGCCTGATTATGGGTCCTTGCGCGGGTGGTGCTTCATATTCTCCTGCTGTTACTGATCTGATCATCATGGTCAAAGGCAAATCCTACATGTTCCAGACCGGACCCGAGGTTATCAAGACCGTCACCGCTGAGGAGGTGGATTCAGAAACCCTGGGCGGCGCCGACGATCACCAAACCACAAGCGGCACCTGCCACATGGTCGGAGCAACCGATCAGGATGCCATCGCCCTCGCGCGTCAGGCGCTTTCGTACCTGCCTTCCAATAATGTGGACATGCCTCCGGTACATCCCTCAGCTGATGCTCCAACCCGCCGCGCGGAAGAACTGAACGAGCTTGTACCCGCAGACCCATCTCTGCCCTACAGCATGCGTTCCGCGATCGAAGCGATCATGGACCAGGGTTCCTTCCTCGAGCTCCAGGCTGGCTACGCACCCAACGCGATTGTTGGTCTAGCGCGGCTTGCCGGCCGTCCTGTGGGCGTGATTTCTCAGGAACCGATGATGATGGCAGGCGTAATGGACATCAACTCCGCGGATAAAATCGCCCGCACGGTTCGCCTTTGCGATGCCTTCAATCTGCCGATCGTCACCTTCGTTGACTCCCCCGGTTTCCTGCCGGGCGTTGCCCAGGAATATGGCGGGATCATCCGCCACGGGGCAAAAGTGCTATACGCCTACGCGGAAGCCACCTCCCCGAAGGTAAGCGTGGTGACCCGCAAAGCCTATGGCGGCGCTTATGTCGTCATGAGCAGTAAGTATCTCGGCACAGATATCACTTACGCCTGGCCCTCAGCCGAAATCGCGGTGATGGGAGCCGAAGGCGCAGCCAACATTCTCTACGGCAGACAGATCAAAGCTGCCGAAGATCCCGAAGCCGAACGAGCCCGCCTCACTGAGGAATACCAGGAGACATACCTGAATCCCTACGTTGCTGCCAAAGCCGGTTACATCGATGAGGTTATCGAGCCCGCTGAAACCCGCCAAAGGCTGATTGAAGCCCTTGCCGCGCTGCAGAACAAAGTCGAAACCAATCCGCCGCGCAAGCACGGCAACATGCCAGTGTAAGGGGGACGAATGATTGAGACCCTGAAACAAGGTTTGTTGATTACAGCTATCGGCATGACAATCGTCTTCGCGATGATCCTGGTCCTTTGGGGCATTATGGCTCTCCTGGTCAAGCTCACCAACCGACCAGAAGAAGAGGAGTCTGCTGAAGAAATCACCGCATCTCTCGCAGAGACCGAGCCAGCCGCTCTAACCGCGCAGGGGGATGCTTCGACGCTTGCCGCTGCCATTGCGGTGGCATACGCGTTGAGCGTCGGTCCTAAAACTGCGTTCGCAGCCGACACGCAATCCATTCAAACAGGCAGCAATTGGCTTGCCGCAGGTCGCGCGCAGCAAGTTGCGCGACAGATAAACAGAGGACGTAACGCATGATCATCAAAGTTGAAATCGAAGGAAAAATCTACAACGTTTCTATTAAAGACGTTCACAGCAACCCTGTTCTTGCCGAAGTCGATGGCAAGTCTTACCAGGTGTACCCCGAAAGTCAGGGTCCCGCGGTAATCCCTGCAGTCGCTGCCCAAGCTGCCCCCGCGGTCATGGCTTCCGCCGCCGCAGTTGTCACCAGTCAGACTCTGAATGCTCCGCTACCGGGCGTGATCGTTTCCATTGATGTGCAGGCTGGGCAGTCTGTAAAGTCCGGTCAACAGGTTTGCACGCTGGAAGCTATGAAGATGAAGAACGCCATCCGCTCAGACCGCGACGGCGTGATCGCGCAAGTGAACATCAACGCCGGTGATTCGGTCAAGCACAACCAGCCCATGTTCACCTTCCAGGATTAGGAGCAAGCATGGACTTTACCCAGTTGATTGCTGACCTAACAAAGGGATTCAGCCAGTTCACCTGGCTGAATGCGGTCATGATTATCGTTGCCCTTGTATTGATTTACCTTGCAATCTGGAAGGAATATGAACCAGTTCTGTTGCTTCCGATCGGGTTTGGCTGCCTGATTGCAAACCTGGGCATGTCGAACGAAGTCGGCTTCATGAAAGTGATCTATGATGCCGGTATCAAATCGGAATTGTTTCCTCTCTTAATCTTCATCGGCGTCGGTGCCATGATCGACTTCAGCCCGCTTTTGAGCCAACCCAGCCTGGTTTTGCTCGGCGCGGCAGGGCAATTTGGCATTTACTTCACCCTCATCCTCGCAATCTTATTAGGTTTTCCGCTTGCCGAAGCTGCCGCGATTGGCTCCATCGGCGCGATCGACGGACCAACCGCACTTTTCGTTGGTGAAAGGCTGGCGCCAAACCTCATTGCCCCGATTGCAGTGGCGGCTTATTCATACATGAGCCTGATTCCGATCATTCAGCCTCCAATCATGAAGCTGATGACCACCCGCAAAGAACGCCTGATTCGCATGGAATACTCGCCAAAACCAGTTTCCCGCCTCACATTGGTGCTGTTCCCGATCATCGTCACGCTTCTGGTCGCGCTGGTTGCTCCCGACGCGGCACCGCTGATGGCTGCCCTTATGCTCGGCAACCTTCTTCGGGAGGCGCTGGTGGTTGACCGCCTCAGCAAAATGTCGCAAAACGAGCTAATCAACATCGCCACCTTGTTCCTGGGTCTTGCGATTGGTTCCACGATGACCGCGCAGAGTTTCTTGAACCTCGCCACGCTAAAAATCCTGGCATTGGGTTTGCTCGCGTTTGTGGTG
>JAYFQB010000084.1:0-2854 GCA_034927385.1 Anaerolineaceae bacterium
AGGAGGGCTGATAAGCTTTTCCCGTCCGCAAGCCTCCCGTCCTGTGCCATCTCCAACACCTCTGCGATCGGCGCAGTGACAGTCGTCAGGAACTCATCCTCATCTTGTTCCAACGGGGAATCTTTGAGATCGAGCGCCAAAAACACGTGCATATACTCACTGGAATATCCGGCAGCCATATAAAAACCACCCAACCGAATCAACTCACCGCAATCCTTGCCTATTTCCTCGCGCAATTCGCGCCGCGCAGTCTCCAGGGGTTCCTCGCCCCGGTCCATCACCCCTGCCGGCAGCTCGAGCAGCTCCTGCTCCGCCCCGATCCGGTACTGCCTGACCATATAGACCTGCCCCAACGCATCCACGGGCAGGATCGTGACCGCGTCCACGTGCTGCACGAGATCATAGTCCCGCTCCCTGCCATCCGGCAAGCGAAAATGCACCCTCTCAACATCAAAGGGTCTCAATTCCATCAGCGTCTTTCTTGAAAGAATAGCAGGTTCCATTTTTTCTCCGGTTAACAAAAATAGGAGGCTCACGCCTCCTATAATTGTAACCCGGCTTTGAATTACGGGATCTGCAAAGTGGAAATCCCACTCAGATCGTAAGGCGCGGTCAGACCGTTCACCTGGATAATCTGCTCTGGCCAAACATCCCCATACGCACACGCAATGTAATACACACTCTCACCCGCGCTAACGTTCCACACATCCGGATGGTCCAGCAGCGCACGGTCCTCCGTTGGCCACGATCCGGTTTGGGGAACCTCAAGCACATCACCAATGCTCAGCATACTGCCAGCATAGAGGTTGTTGATCGCCAGCATGTCTCCCGGGTCAACGTTGAAGCGCCGCGCGAGGCAATAGATCGTCTCTCCGCTCTGCACAGTCCATGTGGTGGGTCGGGTCATCGCCTGCAGGGTGGGTAGCGGCGTTGGCGTGGCAGTCCCAACCGGGATTGGCGTGGGCGGGACTTGCGTAATCACCTCGGGAGTGCCCAGCAGGTTCTGCACGATTTGGGTCGGCATGTTAAATTCCTGCATAATCGCTTGCGCGGTCATCGTGGCGCTGAGGATCTGTTGGTCAACAGGCAGCGGCGTGTTCGCCACGTCAATCACATGCGCCGTGGTCGCGGGAGGTGTTGAAGCCTTTCGCGTGCAGCCCGAGATCACCAGCACAATGACCAGCGGGATAAGTAAGAATAGCGATGATTTCTTCATTTCAAGCTCCTTAAATACAGACATACTTCCTGCATATTAAGTAGCAATAACCATGCCATCTGACGAAAAAAAACCGACCCTGCGATTGACAGGGTCGGTTTTCATTAACTGAACGAAACTAAATCTTTTTCAGGACGGGTAGACCGGAAGCGAGTTCCACAACGGTTTTACCCGCGGGGACCTGATCAACTTCCTGACCTTTGCGAAGGTCGGTTGAAAAATAATACAGTTCGGTTTCTTTCCCAGACGCACGCGTAACCTTCTTGACGTGGAGGAAATATTCTTTACCTTTTGAGTTCTTAAAACTGAAAGCCATTGTGTACTACTCCTTTGTTAACATAACAAGATTAATCAACTTACACGAAAAGTGTACCTTTTGCCTGAAACTTTGTCAATTTCAGGAATGGCGGAGGTTATACCTCGATTTTGCGCCGGAAGGCTCTCCCATTCCCCTTCAAATCGATGACGATTCGGTTTTATTTCTGGTAGAGCGATCTCAGAAAACTGCTTGACATTAACCTTACGTAATGGTTTATAGTAATCACATCAACTGCCTGAGGATGAATCATGAACTACACCACCAAACAACTCGCCAGGCTCGCCGGAATAACCAGCCGAAGCCTGCGGTTTTATGACCAAATCGGCTTACTTAGCCCGCGGCGAACCACCCACAACAGCTATCGGGTGTACACGCAAACGGAAGTTGATCTCTTGCAGCAGATCCTCTTCTATCGCGAATTGGGTTTGCGGTTGGATGAAATCAAAACCTTGCTTTCCTCGGAAGACTTCGATGAAATCGAGACCCTCAAAAGCCATCTTGCCGCCTTGATGGAAAGAAAACAACAAATCGACATGATCATTCAAAATGTCCAAAACACGATTGCATCAAAAGAAGGAAAAAAGAAAATGAGCGACGAGCAAAAATTTGAAGGCTTAAAAAAACACCTGGTCGAGGAGAACGATCGCGCTTTCGGAAAAGAAATCCGGGTAAAATACGGCGAGCAAGCTGTCGAAGACAGTAACGCCAGGATGATGGGCTTAAGTCAGGTTCAATACACCGCGATGCAAAACCTCTCAGATGAGATGAACCAAAAGCTGAAAATCGCCTGCCAAACCGGAGATCCCGCAAGCGCTCTGGCACAGGAAGTCTGTGACCTGCACCGCCAATGGTTGGGGTACACCTGGAAAACCTACTCCAAACAAGCTCACCTATCCCTCGGGCAGATGTACGTCGCGGACGAGCGATTCAAAGCCTATTACGATGCCATCGCCCCCGGCTGCGCCGAATTCCTCGCCGAGGCATTAAAAATATATTGTCAATAAGAAGATACGTAACCAAGCCGCGGTCCGCATGCCCGATTATGCCGTGAAATCCTTGTAGGGCGGAGTGGACTTCCCTTGTCCACTCCGCCGATTCCTAATCTCCGCTTGAACATTGATGGCGGCGGAGTCCGCAACCCTCGTAAAAGGACACCGCCTAATGGGTTTTGGAACGGTATGGATGTGTAGATATTTATGATTGTTTCCGGGCAGACACAGGGGTCCGCCCCTACGACCGTCTTTTCCCTCAATTGCCCAGGTGTAAGGTTACCTCGCCTGCTTATGTGCATTCTGTTGACGACCCATACTTTGTTCTCG
>JAYFQB010000163.1:0-14797 GCA_034927385.1 Anaerolineaceae bacterium
AGCACTACCGCCAGGACCAACAGCAGAAGTAAACGCCGGAAGCTCTTGTTTTTATACATACTCCATTAATACCATAAATTCTCAACCTGTTTTTTTTGATTAAAGCAATTGTAGAATGAAGGAATGTGTTATTAGCGGAAAAGACCTCATTCGACTATAGTGTTGATATTTGGTTATCCTGACTGAGTTTTCTCCTTTTTGCGCTTTGTCAAGGCGGTTTTCGAAAAGATCTGAACTTTGGGAGCCTGGTTAAGGCAGCAATTCTGAGCCATTGAATGACACAAAACCCGGCAGGATAGGTCTCAGCCAGCTCACGATCGGAGAACACTTCTGTGATGTTAAGCTGATGGATTGTAAACAATGGGTATTTCTGGCGTAAATGCGCAGAACTTTAATGAAAAGATTCAAGCACCTATGAAAAAATAGAACCTTAGCATTATTATGGATAAACTAATACGAACTCGTACCATAATCTTGCCCGTAGCGTTAAAAATGGATTCTCAAATATGGGGTAGACTCCTATTATGGGCATTTCTTTGCTTACAAAAAAATGATTGAGTCCATATACAGAAGAGCAAGAGCAAAGCAGATCATGTAAAAGCATCTTATCACTGAACACAACCTTCGCATCGTATTTCGTAGATTTCGAAAGATTCAATGTTTACAGATTCAATAATGGAGGGAATATGTACTCAGAAGATATTGTAAACCGGGCGAAGTATATACTTGGCAGCACAAGCGGGAAGAATTTTGAAAGTATGTGCAGTGCCTTAAGCCATGATAAAGAGGGGTATGGAAACATAACCTTTGGTGATATCAATGAGTTTCAAGAGCCAAAAGTAGAGTTATCCCACATGAGATTCAACTATTCATTTCAAGAACTCCACTCTTTCGCAAAAAAAAATAGCAGCATACAAGATTTCTATATTTTTGCGTCCTCGATTTGTGGAGTGGAAATTGATGATGAGTTTTCTTTACAATATGTGGGTGCTCCTGAGGAGAAAACAGATAGTTATCTAAGAGCGATCTTTACTAATAATGATCTGCCCTGAAGGTTGAAGAGAAAACAGTAATGGGAGATCTTCAGACAAGTGAGACAATAAAACCAAATAAGATCAAATGGTTTTATATCTATAGGATTTTTACATTAAATCATTTTTTCACTGCGATTTATGTAGTTTACCTAAGGTCATTAGGTTTTTCATTTCTTACCATAGCGTCTCTGCATTTAGCAAAAGATATTAGTAGTGCAGTATTAGAATTGCCATTAAGCTACTTGTCTGACCGGATAGGTCACAAAAAGGTGATGGTTTTGCCCGGCATAGCCACAATCTTAATGCTAACGATCATTACATTAAAACCCACGACTGTAATGTTACACTTAGCTTTTGTTTTATGGGGGGTAGCCGTGGCTGCCGATTCTGGCGTTAGTGATGCATATCTATATTCTGCCGTTGGAGGGGAAAAATTCCCTGTAGTGCAATCAAATACTTATAGCGCGAGGCAGGTTTTTGCGGCATTCTTTAAGTTGATTGGTTCAATAGCCTATGGCATATCAAATCTACTACCTTTTCTTCTTTCAGGCGTGAATAGTCTGGTTTCCTCATTTTCATCATTATTCCTGGTGAACGAGCATTCTGTTTTTAAGAAGAAAAAAGGGTTCTTTTCCTTTTCTGCCATTAGGCAAACGCTTAAGTCGCGCGAATTCCTTACAATTATCTCGCATAATACTATCCTGGTAGCCTTGTTGGGAATATCGTTTACTTATGAATCAGTGCTTTTGGTTGATCGAGGTCTACAGGTTGAGTTGCTGGGTGTTGTTGGATTGGTTAAAGCCTTAAGTAATTCGATAGGTTCAGCAATTTCAAAAAAATTCACTCTTACTAAGAAAATAAACCTGTTATATTTCGGGTTTTATTGGGCGACATCGTTGGGGATTTTTTTATTAGCGATTGCCAGGTCGTATAGCCTGAGCCTTTTTGCCTTGGTATTAATTTCCATCATAAATGGGATCATGATGCCATATAAAACAGTCCTATTAAACCATGTTATTGTTGAAGATAGGGCAACTTTACTGTCAGTTCAGGCACAACTCTCGCTAATTCTCCGTTCATCAGGCGCACTGCTTATTGGTTGGATTGCGGACAATCGCTCAACAGAACAAGCTCTATTCGTATTAGCACTGGCATTATTTGTCTCTATCATTGTAATTAACGTATTATTTAAAGGACAAATCAATGAACTGGTTAATGAGAACGAAAACCTGACGACATAGGCTGGAGAGAAGAAGAGATGACTGAGCCAATCGTATCAATCAGTTGTGGGGCTAGCAAGCAGAGTTATCCTCATTTTTTAATCTCAAGCAAGCGATCCAGCTAGGAATTCGATAGTATATGATGCGAAAGCGTGCAACACAACTTACCTTTGCAAAAATACGGACTTAACAGTCACCAAACAACCTCCAGAATCTATCGTACAATTGTTAATCATGAAATTGGCGATCCAAATCCCTGCCTTCAACGAAGCACAGCATCTTCCGGTAGTTTTGGCTGGTCTGCCTCGCCAACTACCCGGTGTGGACGAAATTGTGGTTGTGGTTGTGGACGACGGCTCAACAGACAACACCGCCAAAGTGGCGCTGGAAAATGGCGCGGACTTTGTCCTCAGGCATCGGCGCAATCGCGGTCTCTCGCGGGCTTTCATCAACGGCGTGCAATTTGCGCTAGCGCTTGGCGCCGACATCATTGTCAACACCGACGCCGACAACCAGTATCCGGGCAGCGAAATCAGCAAACTGATCGCCCCGATCCTCGCCGACCAGGCAGATATGGTCATTGGCGACCGGCAAACCCTGGCAAACGAAAACTTCAGCAAAGGCAAGCGCGTGATGGAACATCTCGGCAGCTCAATCATGCGCCGGGTCTCAAAAACCGATGTGCCAGACGCGGTCAGCGGCTTCCGTGCATTCTCACGCTATGCCGCGCTGCGCCTGCAGGTCTACAACCCCTATTCCTATACTCTCGAAACCCTCGTGCAGTCTGGCAAGGGGCAGATGAAGCTGGTAAACGTACCCATCCATACCAACCCTGCCATCCGCGAATCCCGCCTCCATAAAGGAATGCTCAACTTTATCTGGCGGCAAGGCGGCGCGATCGTCCGCTCTTATGTGCTCTACCAACCCTTACGCACCTTCGTAAGCATCGGATCCCTGTTCCTTTTGGTCGGGGCGATCTTGATTGCCCGTTTTTTGATCAGTTATCTCTTCCTGAAACACGGCTCCCGCTACATCCAGTCGGTCTCCATTGGCGGCACGCTACTTACCGCGGGGATAACACTGATCATGTTCGGCTTTCTGGGGGATGCCATGCGTGCCAACCGTCAGGTGGCGGAAGAAACTATGATCGCCCAACGCGACCAAGCCCGCCTGCCACAGCCCGAAGACCTACGCGAATTCCAGGGGCACCCGATCTATTCAGCCAGCAATCCCCCCGTTTAGCCACCGAGGGGTAAAGAATCTTAAATCTTTAAAATTTCCTAAGCAGCTAACCCGCTGTGCTATACTCATAATCCACACTACGCTTTGACGCGTGCGGGAAATCAAAAATGGCATTCGTTCATCTTCACGTTCACTCGGCTTACTCTGTGCTCGACGGCTTCGGCAGCCCGTTGGCATTGGTTAAACGCGCCAAAGAACTGGGCATGCCCGCCCTCGCGCTGACCGATCACGGCACCATGTTTGGCACGCTGGATTTCTTTCAGGCTGCCAAAGCTGAGGGCATCAAGCCGATCATCGGGCTCGAAACCTACCTTGCGCCGCGCAGCATGCACGACAAAGACGTCTCGCGCGATAAAAACTCTTCGCACCTGGTCCTGTTGGCAGAAAACATGACCGGTTACCAAAACCTGCTTTCGATCGCCTCGGCTTCGCAACTGGAAGGCTTCTATTACCATCCCCGCATTGATAAGCCCTACCTCGCCGCTCATTCCGAAGGGCTGATTGCCCTTTCTGCCTGTCTTTCCGGCGAGCTTTCCCGCGCCCTGCTGGATAACGACCCCGAGCGGGCTGAACGCAGCCTGGAATGGTACCTGGAAGTCTTCGGCAAGGATCGTTACTACCTCGAGCTGCAGGACCACGACATGTCCGAGCTTTACCGCGTCAACCGGGGATTGATCGAACTTTCCAAAAAAACCGGCGGAAAATTAGTGGCAACTAATGATGTGCACTATGTGCGGCGGGATGATGCCGAGCTGCAGGATATCCTGCTTTGCATCCAGACCGGAAAATTGCTCAGTGACCGCAACCGCATGCGCATGAATAACGACACCTATTACCTGCGAAGCGCTGAAGAAATGGAAAACCTGTTCTCGCAGGTACCCGAAGCCATCAGCAACACTCTCGAAATCGCCGAACGCTGCAACCTCGACCTGACGCGCAAGGGATATCACCTCCCCAAGTTCGAATTGCCAGCCGGCGAAACCGCCTCAACCTTTTTGCAGGAGCTTTGCATTGAAGGCTTGCGGCGTAAAGTCCCCGGGCAGGTCGACACCGACGAGTTCAAAAAGCGGCTGGCTTTCGAACTGAGCGTGATCGATCAGATGGGCTTTGCTGAATACTTCCTGATCGTTTGGGACCTTTGCCGTTTCTCGCGCGAGAAAAAAATCTGGTATAACGTGCGCGGCTCCGGAAACGGCTCGTTGGTGGCTTTCGCGCTGGATATCACCTCCGTGGAGCCGTTAAGCCACGCCCTGCTTTTTGAACGGTTCCTAAACCCAGACCGTGTTACCATGCCGGATATTGACCTCGACTTCCAGGATGACCGTCGCGTGGAAGTGATGGAATATTGCAACCAAAAATATGGTTCCGACCGGGTGGCACAAATTATCACCTTCGGCACAATGGCTGCGCGCGGCTCAGTGCGCGATGTTGGGCGGGTGATGGCAATCCCGCTGGCAGACGTGGACAGAGTCGCCAAGCTGATACCGGGTCCGGTGCAGGGAAAAAACGTTCCGATCACCGAATCACTCAAATCTGCAGCAGATCTACGGGCAGTATATGAATCCTCCGATCAGATGAAAACCCTGATCGATACCGCCGGACGAATGGAAGGCAGCCTGCGCAACGTTGGCACGCATGCCGCCGGCGTGATCATCAGCGATAAACCGCTGACAGAATACCTCCCGCTCCACCGCCCAACCGGAAGCAGTGACGAACTGCCGATCAAATCCGTTGCCCAATATGACATGGACGGCATCAACTACCTCGGCTTGCTAAAAGTGGACTTTTTGGGTCTTGTAACCCTCACGATTATGTCCAAAGCCTGCGAATTTATTTCCCAACGCCATGGGGTCAACCTAACCCTTGGCAGCATTCCAATTGATGAACCCGACGTGTTCCAGTTCATCAGCGAGGGTCACACGATCGGTCTCTTCCAACTGGAAGGCAATGGCATGACCCGCTATCTGCAGCAAATGCAGCCGAAAACCATTCACCACGTGATTGCCATGGTCGCGCTTTACCGCCCGGGTCCAATGGAAAGCATACCCGAATACATCGCCAATATGCACGGCGAAAAACCGGTCACCTACCAGCACGAAAAGCTGGAGCCTATCCTGCGCGAAACCTACGGACACGCGGTCTATCAGGAACAGATCATGATTGCCGCGGTTCAACTCGCAGGCTACACTCCCGGCGAATCGGACGACCTGCGTTCGGCTATTTCCAAAAAGAAAGTCAAGGAAGTCAAAAAACACCGCGATAAATTCATCAAAGGCGCGGTTAAAAATGGCATCGAGCCCAGCACTGCTGAAGGTATCTTTGACCATTGGGAAGCCTTCGCGCATTATGGATTTAACAAGAGCCATGCCACAAACTACGGCATGATTGCGGTCAAAACCGGCTATCTGAAGGTGCATTATCCGGTTGAGTACATGACGGCTCTACTTTCCGCCTGGAAGAACGACAACGAAAAATGCTCCATCTATGTTTCGGAATGTCACAACATGGGCATCGAGGTTCTGCCGCCAGACATCAACCACAGCGGTTATGACTTCTCCATTGAGGACCACGCCGGCGGCAAAGCCTGTATTCGCTTTGGGCTTGGCGGCATTAAAAATGTGGGGCAGGGACCGGTGGATACAATCATCAAGGCTCGTGGACACCAGGCTTTTTCTGACCTGAACGATTTTATTCGGCGCGTTGACCTGCGCCAGGTTGGCAAACGCCCCCTGGAGTGTCTGATCAAAGTTGGCGCTCTGGACTCCTTTGGCCCGCGTAAAGCGCTGCTTCTTTCGATCGACCAGATGGTCAACGTCTCTGTCAGCAACATCAAGGCTATCGAAATGGGTCAGCTCGACTTATTCGGCGGGGGGACTGTCGCTCTGCCCCATGTCGTTCTGACCGATAACGTGCGTGTGGATACCGATGAACAGCTCGGATGGGAAAAGGAACTGCTCGGATTGTACGTCTCGGACCACCCGTTAAGCCAGTATTTGTCACAGATCGCCGACAAGATCAGCCACACTTCGAACCAACTGGCGGAAGTCGAAACCAACAGCAAAGTCACCATCGGGGGACTGGTCAAACGTGTCCAACCGAGCCTCACAAAAAAGAACCAGAATATGGGGTTTGTGACCATCGAAGACCAGTTCGGCACGGTCGACGTTGTGATATTCCCTGCCGTTTGGGAACGCGACAACAACATGGTCGAACAAGGCAGTTTGCTCGTGGTGGAAGGCAAATTGCAGCACCAGGACCGCGGAACTTCCGTTTTGGCGGATCGTGTTCGCCGAATTGCCGTGGACGGATCCACAGGCGAGCTGATCAACCACAATAACGGCAAACAATACGAACGCATGCTCGAAAACTATCTGCCCGATATCCGCCTCTTATCCCGGTATCGTTTTTCAGGGAGTTTTGAACCGCTCCATGAAGACGCGCCGGAATTGGTGGAGGGGCTTGACGACCCTGAGGACGAACTTTGGCGCGTTGGTTTGGACCTGGACGAAGATGCACAGGCTGATTCTTTCCTGTTGGGGGAACCGGAGATGCCGGACGATTTTGCCGAGCTCGAACCCCAACCACAACCTCAACCTCAACAAAAAGCTGTTGAAACAGCGGCTCTTCCAACTGATATTGAAGCCAGGCTGGATACCGGCAGGACGATGACGGAAGATGTCCGAGTTGTCGAGCGGCGGCTGCTTGTGGTTAGGATTCCAAAAGATGGCAACCCCGAGCGGGTCACCCGCAAAATAAACCAACTACACGGTTGGCTTGGCTCTCATCCGGGCGAGGATCAATTCGCTTTTCAGTTTTTTGCTGCAGGTCAATGGAAGGAATATGTCTTCCCAAATGAGAGCGTGCAGATCAGCGAAAGCCTTCTGAGGGAGTTGACGAAGCTTGTTGAGAATGGAAATATCTCAGTTCGCACTGAACGGTAGGAAATTAAAGATGAGTAGGGAACGGTATGTCTTCCAACCCGCAAGAATTTTGCGGATAAACGCGATTGGAGCGCCAGGAAACCGCACTTTTTGATTACCAGTAGTTTCGATCGAGAGACACATAAGGCTGTTAACATACCCGACCCTCTTTGCTTTCCCCATGGAGGGCCTCAGTTGCGGGCACGGACGGGTGAGGGCTTTGTTGAAATGATGCTGATTACAGAACAAGGCATGAACAAAGCCAGGTTATAAAATTAGTCTTATTAATTACCAACAGAAACCGATAGATTCGTCAGGTTTGTAAACCGCGGCGGGATCAAAGCTGAGCCCTGCAACAGAATCCCCAAAAACCTCCAGGTTTCCTTTGGCTAGCTCAATTGACGCCGAAAAAGAAAGAAAATGGCAGGCACAAGCGGGTATCCTGGAATTGGCTATAATTGGAACGAAAAGGAACCGCAAGGTAGGTATGAGAGAAATTCGTATAGCATTAGTGGGGTTTGGCAACGTTGGTCAGGCGTTTGCCCGACTGCTGCTCGAAAAGCGGCAGGAATTGCAGGCTGATTACGACTTTTCACCAGTAGTCACCGGCATCATGACCGCCCGCCATGCCGCCTGTATCAATCCCTCAGGCATTGACCTGGAAAAAGCCCTGTCTGTTACCGCACGCGGGCTGCCTCTCACCGAATTGGGCACCTTCAGCTTCGGTGGCAACTCCTTTGAATTCATCCATACCTGCCCGGCGGATGTGATGATTGAAACCACGCCGGTCAACCCCATCAGCGGGCAACCAGCCCTAAACCACCTGCTCCTTTCGTTGGAGCGCGGCATGCATGTCATCACCGCCAACAAAGGTCCTGTGGTGTATGGTTTTCGGGAGCTTAACGAGCTTGCCGCCAGGCAGAGGCGTGGTTTTCGTTTTGAATCTGCTGTCATGGATGGCGCGCCGATTTTTTCTTTGTTTCGCCACTCCCTTCGCGGTGCCCGCCTGTTGGGCTTTGAAGGCATTTTAAACTCCTGCACCAACCTGCTGCTTGACCGTATGGCGCAGGGTGAGACCCTCGAAGAAGCCATTGCCTATGGGGCGTCCATCGGTATCACCGAAACAGACCCAAGCAACGATGTGGATGGATGGGACGCGGCGATCAAAATAGCCGCACTCTCCACAGTGCTCATGAATCACCCACTGACCCCCATAGAGGTTGACCGCGAAGGCATTCGCGGTATCACCAGGGAAATGATTGCCGAGGCGGAAGCAGCCGGCGAACGTTGGAAGTTGGTCTGTAAAGCGTTTTGGCAAGGTGGCGACTTCATTGCCCGAGTGAAGCCCGAACGCGTTAGTCCTGGATCCCCGTTTTATAGTGTTGGCGGGACTTCCTCATTTGTCCAGTTTGAACTCGATGTGCTCCCCGGGTTGGGCGTGCTCGAATCCAACCCCAGCCCCAAAACTACCGCTTTTGGCATGCTCGCTGACCTGATTGACCTGCTAACGGAGTGGTCATGACCCGCGTGTTTCTCGGAATCGGCACCAACCTTGGCGATCGGGATCGCAACCTGCGGGATGCCTTAACGGCACTAAGCCAAAAGCTGAAAATCCTGAAGGTTTCATCCATCTACCAAACTGCACCCTGGGGCTATCTGGACCAACCCGCCTTCCTCAACCAGGTCATCGAAGCCGAAACAGACCTTAGCCCGTTGAACCTGCTGGGTTTTCTCAAAGACACGGAAACCCTGTTGGGGAGGAAGGCGAACTTTCGCTGGGGACCGAGGCTGATCGACCTGGACCTCTTGTTCTACGATAACCGAATCATTCAAACTCCACGCTTACAGGTGCCGCATCCGCGTTTGGTGGAGCGGGCGTTTGTGCTTGTGCCGCTGGCAGAAATCGCGCCAGACCTGGTGCATCCGCAAAATGGCAAAACAGTGACACAGTTGCTCGCCGCATTGCCCAACGCGGGAGAGGTGCAAAAGTGCGAATAGCGCTGGCAGTTGCAGCGCTGCTCCTGCCAGGGCTGGCATGGTGGCTGTGGCTTGGCGACCGCCGCAAAGATGGAGCCCAGGCGCTGGCTGAGATCGTCGGTATAAGTGCCAGTTTCATCGGGCTTGGCATGCTCGGCTTCTATATCATCCGCCTGGAAGTCACACCTCTTTTGCTTGGCATCCCCCTTGGCGTCTGCTTCGGCGTCGCTTTAGCCGGCTTGTTGCGCAGAGGAAAAGGCGCGTTTAACAAAACCTGGCTGTTTGCCCTGCTTGGTTTGGCGGTGGCTCTGGGATGGCGCTTCTGGCAGGCACGCGATTTGGTGCTGCCAAATTGGGTGGATTCCCAGCATCACGTCCTGATCGTCCGAAAGATGATCGAAGCAGGCGGGCTGCCGAGTACGCTTGAACCTTACCTTCCAGGTCCCTTTTACTACCATTTTGGCTTCCATGCGGTTGCCGCTTTGTTTTCCGTGCTCAGCGGGCTGGACCCAGCCGCGAGTGTGTTAATGCTTGGGCAGGTGATCAGCGCTTGCGTTGGCTTGGCTATCTACGCGCTGGCAAAGCAGCTCAGCAAAGACTGGCGTATTGGGCTGCTGGCAGCAGTGTTTGTTACATTCGCCACCAAAATGCCTGGCTATTACCTCAGTTGGGGGCGCTACACGCTCCTGATTGGCGTCATGATCCTGCCTGTCGCCATCTCTGAAGCCGTGCATGCCTGGGAAAACCACGACCACTGGTGGCAACTGGTGGGGCTTAGCCTGCTAACTGCCGGAACTCTGCTCAGCCACTACTTCACGGCGTTTCTGTTCGTCCTGTTCCTCGCGATGTTGGGCGTTCAGTGGTTGGTGGATACAATCAGGAGCAAATCCGCCAACTGGAAGCAAATCGCCAGAGCAGCCATTTCTTCCATTGTGGGCTTGATTTTGGTTTCCCGCTGGTATTACCGCATATTTGCCTACTCAACCGCAGCATCCAGACCGGTCTTCCGGGTTATGGAGCCGGGAACCCTCGAATCGGCCTGGGATTACTTCTATTATCTGGTTGGACCGATCAGCGGGTATGTTTTAATCGGGTTTGGGTTGATTGGCTTATTTTGGTCAGCCTTCAAAACCAAAAGAGTCCACTTTCAGCTTTGGGCAGCTGTTGTCATGTTCTTTTCGCTGCCCACCGGGATGCGTTTGATGAACTTCCGCTATGACTACTTTGCCCTGGTCTTCTTCATACCAATCGTCATCACGGCAGCTTTTGGAATTACTCTGCTGCTGGATCGGCTTGTCAACCGGAAAACCCTCTCCATACTCCTGATCATCATCGCGGCTCTCATGCTCAGCATCGGCGGTGGCATCCAAAACGCCAACGCGGTCAACAGCGCCACCATCCTGGCGGATAGCTCGGACCTTGAAGCGCTTGAGTGGATCAAAACCCACACCCCCCAGGATGCTCGCTTCTTCGTCAATACGACAGGTTGGGGATTTAACGTCTACCGTGGCGTGGATGGCGGCGGATGGCTCCTGCCTATCACCGGACGTTGGAGCCTCGCGCCGACCATCTTTTTCCCATTTGGGGGTGAAACACAATTCACAGAAACCTGGACTGCCTGGGCTGCAGAGGCGACAACCATCACAACCTGTGACGAAAAATTTTGGCAATTGGTGGATGACGCTCAGCTCAATTACCTTTACATCAAAGAAGGCGCGGGCAGCCTGCTGCCAGAAGCGTTACTGTCGTGCGATGGGGTAAACCAACTCGTCAATCTCGAAGGTATTCATATTTACATAATCACAGAGCCAGCGAACACACCATGAAAGGTATAATCTTCTTTACGACTTCTCATCCAACTTAGAGAGCTTATGTCCTGGACTGAACTTCGAATACTGCTTACGATTTTCATCATGCTAACCGTCCCCGGTTGGGCAATCTTATCCGTGGCCAACCTTTGGCGGCGGTTTGAGGCGATTGAACGGTGGGTGCTTGCGGTGGGCATCAGCATCGCGTTCTACCCCGTTCTGTATTACCTTACCCGGGCAATCCTTCCATCCTTACGCATCGGGCAAAACAAGCTCATTCTCCTTCTGGCAGGGCTTCTCGCTCTAACTGCCTGGATGCTCCGGAAAAACTGGCGCGAACAGTTCAAGCTCGGAAAATACGCGGGTCCGTTTCTCTTTATCCTCGCGCTTACGCTTCTGACCAGGTTTTGGTTGGCGCATCACTACCCCTATCCTGCCTGGACTGACTCCCTGCACCATATCCTGATAACGGACCTGGTTGCCACCACCGGCAAGCTTCCTTATGACCTTCAACCCTACGCTCCAACAATTTTGGACCAATACCATCTGGGATTGTATGCCCTGACCGGCAGCTTTCAGATGCTCGCGAATATTCCAGCGCACCAGGCTTTGCTCTGGATGACCCAGGCGATCAACGGCCTGTGTGGTTTGGGCGTTTTCCTCTTCCTCTCCAGGAAGGTCTCCACCTTAGCCGGCGTTGTTGGCATGGCGGTTGTGGGTCTTTTCAGTTTTCAACCTGCCCTATACTTCAGTTGGGGAAGGTTTACGCAGGGGTCTTCCCAAGCCATCCTCCTGCTTGCGGCGGTTGCCGTTTGGGAGGCGATAAAAGCCTGGAAGGGCGATTGGAAAGCCAACCGCAAGTCGGCACTGGCGCTAACCGGCGTGTCTGCCCTGCTAATTGCGGGGGTTTTCTTGCTCCATTTCCGGGCGGCGGCTTTTTTGCTTCCTTTAATTTTGGTGATCTGCGTTTATGAGTTCGTCCTGGCAATCAAAGACAAAGCCAATGTGCTCAGGACTGTATTCAGCATCGCCTCCATCGCGATTGTCAGCCTTGTTCTGATCCTGCCTGCTCTGCTCCCCGCAATGGACTTTTACGTTGACCGGCGGGTTAACACTTCCGCAATTTCCGCTGAAAAACCAACAAAACAATTGGATGAGAATCAATACTACTCTTCTTACGATGCTGACTCCCTTTATGCCATTGGCGCAAAAAAATGGATGTTCGGGTTGGCACTGCTGGGCGTTTTGGTTGGGTTACTCAGGAAAAACCGGACTGTTATCCTTATGATGGCGGTTTGGATACTCACGCTGTTTGGCATTGGCTTCCTATATCGGCTAAACATCCCGCTTCTGGCTTTTACGAACATGACCAGCATGATGATCATGCTCTACCTGCCGATTGGCGTGATTGTTGGCACCCTCGCGGAAGACCTCTGGCAGCTTCTCGCGCTTGAAAAACACGCGAACTGGGGCAGCGCGCTAAAGTGGGTGGTGTTGTTTTTGGCGGTGGTTGCCGCCTTCTACAGGCTTGGTGAGGTCGAAACCTTCCGGGAATTTATGACTGCTTCCGATGAAAAAGCCATGGATTGGGTTGAGAATAACACCCCGGAAGACGCCGTTTTTGCAATCCACACATGGTATTGGCTGCCAGACTCGCCGCATGGATCGGATGCTGGCTACTTTATTCCCTACTATGCCGACCGAAAAACCACCAGCAGCACGATGATCTCGAGCCTCGGGCCTGGCTACCAGGCTGTGATCGACGAATCGAGAGCGGTCATGAGCCTCTATTCGGACTCCCCCGACATAGCCGCTTTGTGTGAGCTGGGCGTGGATTACCTCTATGATGGCGCAAAGAATCCCTTCGACGGAAGTCAGTTCAACCTTTCCGCAATCCAACAGGTGGATGGCGTTCAGACCATCTACCAGGACAGCGGTGTTTCGATTTACAAGCTTTGTGAATGAGAGAGTCTATCTGGGGTAAGGCGTGAATATCTGCATTGTGACGCAGCAGTACAAAAACGTTTTCAGCGGTGTCGGGCTGCATGCCAACAATCTCACCAGGGCACTGCTGGCTGAAAGGCACCAGATCACCCTACTGCTCCCCGAAGACCAGGCGCCGGAGCTTGACCTGCCAAACCTGACTGTCGTGACGGTGAAAAAGCCCAGGTTCAGTAAAAGCCAGGCACGCTGGATCTCACTCAGCTTCTCCTTCAATTCCGCATTGAGGGAGTTGGAATCCCACTCCAAATTTGACCTAATCCACTTCACGGATGCCCGGGAGTCTTTTTTTTGCTCACCTCGCGCGCCAATGATAGGGCATGTAAACGACACCTACTCCGCGGAACTCAAAAAACCTTCGGAGTATCGGAAAAACTATCCTGATTGGCTGATGCGATGGATGTATTACAGCCTTGTGCATGCTCTCGAGTCCCGCAGGCTGCGCCGGCTCAGGTTTATTGTGGCAAACAGCCGCTTTACAGCCGAAATGATCACCAAAACCTACCCAAACACCGCCGGTAAAGTCCGGCAGTGCTACAAAAGCGTGGATATCGCGCGTTATCGGGAGGTTCGTGAGGCTCGCTCATTGGCAATTGCGGACATGTTCCATCCGGTGATCCTTTTTGTGGGCAGCAATATGCACCGTAAAGGCGTCCCAGACCTGGTAAGAGCCGCGCCAGACGTGATAAATGAACACCCCCTGGCTAAGTTTGTGGTCGTGGGAAGCGATACGTCAATGGACCGGATAATGACACTCTGCGACGAACTGGGAGTCAGCCGGAACGTTGAATTTGTTGGGTGGAAATCGCAGGCAGACCTGCTCGAACTCTATCGGCAAGCGGCGGTATTCGTCATGCCGTCGTTGACAGAGGCGCTTGGCGTAACCTTCCTGGAATCAATGGCTGCCGGTGTGCCTGTAATCGGAACAAACGTCGGAGGAATCCCCGAGATCATCCAGGACGGAATCAATGGGCTGCTCGTGCCTGTGGAATCGCCCAATTCTATTGCCAAAGCAATCAACCGTCTGTTATCGGATCAGGAGTTAAGCGGACGTCTGGTCCGGAATGCAACTGCCGCGCTTGATCGCTTTGATGTGTCAAAAATGATGGAATGCACCTTCAGGCTTTATAGCAAAGTAATGGAAGAACAATCAATCAACCCTGACGTTTAATGTTTCAAGCAAACAATCCCCAACTATGGACTTTAGATGGCTGCTCGAAGCTGATGTCTGGTAAGTTCTATGCGCTCCACTCGCGATCTTGTTTCTAAACGCTTCATCATGGCAGAGTGTGCGGATGGCAACTGCTATTGCTTCGGGATTGTCCATCTCGCAGAACAGCGAATCAACCCCGTTTGTCAACAGCTCCCGGTTGGCGGCATTATCACCAACAATTACGGGTTTCCCCATCGCGATCATCTGAAAAACCTTACCGGGAATCACCCGGCAGGCTTTGGCGCTGGCACCAAAATGCCCGCCAAGGCAGATGAAGGATTTCTGGATCTCCAGAGGCAGCCGCTCAAGCGAAACCGGTGCCGCGAGTTCAACGTTCGTCAGGTGTTTTTCCAGAACAAACTGCCTGACCTTTTCAAAATCC
>JAYFQB010000287.1:0-1813 GCA_034927385.1 Anaerolineaceae bacterium
CGAGCTCGAGCAAAAAGGCGAGAAAACCTACCTCAACCCCCGCAACACGGCTGCTGGCTCTCTGCGCCAATTGGACCCAGCGATTACGTCCACGCGTCCGCTGAAACTCTATCTCTATCAAGTCTTGGAATCCTCCGACACGCTACCCCAGACCCAGTCCGGTTTGCTGGACTACATAGCCAGTTTTGGCCTACCAGCCAACCCCCTCAAATGGCACGCAAACAACATAAGCGAAGTCATTCGGATCTGTGAAGCAGAAGGGCTCAATCGCCACAACTGGCCTTACGACGCAGACGGCATAGTTATCAAGCTCAATGACCTTGCACTTTCCAATGAACTTGGCTTTGTTGGCAAAGATCCCCGCGGTTCTCTTGCCTACAAGTATCCTGGTGAGGAAGTGGAAACTACTCTGCTCGATATCCAAGTCAATGTAGGTCGAACGGGCGTACTTACCCCACTTGCGCTGCTGGAACCAGTCAGCATCGGTGGAGTGGTTGTGAGGCAAGCCACCCTCCACAACTTTGATTTTATCGAGGATAAAGACCTTCGGATTGGCGATCAGGTTTTGATCAAAAGAGCGGGGGAGGTCATCCCCTATATCGTCGCCGCCCTCAAGGAAAAACGCGATGGCAGCCAGCAGGTTTACGTGCCCCCGACCGAATGCCCTTCCTGCGGCTCGCAGGTTGAACAAGCCCCGGGTGAAGTGGCTTGGTACTGCCTTAATGCGGCTTGCCCTGCCCAGTTGACCCGTAACATCGAGAACTTTGTTTCCCGGACAGCAATGGACATCACGGGTCTGGGCGAACAGATCGTCGCTCAATTGGTACAAAGCGGACTGGTGCGAAGTTTGACTGACCTCTACCACCTCACCAAAGCTCAGCTTCTCACGCTCGAAAAATTCGGTGACAAGAAAGCCGATAACCTCCTGGAAGCCATCCAGGCATCAAAATCGCAGACTCTGCAGCGCTTGATCATCGGTTTGGGTATCAAGGGTATCGGCGAGGTGGCAGCCCGTAAATTAGCCCAGAAGTATGGCAATCTGGATGCGATTTCGCGCGCCAGTTTCAATGAGCTGCAGCAGTTGGAAGGCGTTGGACCCAACCTGGCGGAGTCAATCTATGAATGGTTCCATCTCGAGAGTAATCAACATATTTTGGAACAACTGAAAGAGCTTGGCCTTTGGCCGATCGAAAGCACCAGCGCACCTGTTGGCACGCTGCCGCTCACTGGCCTGACCTTCGTGGTCACCGGCACCCTGGAAGGGTTCACAAGGGAAGGGATCTCGGATTTTATCCTGGCAAATGGCGGCAAGGTTTCAAGCTCGGTCAGCTCCAAAACCTCTTATCTTGTTCTTGGCGCGGATCCAGGCTCCAAGTACGACAAAGCTCGCCAACTCGGTGTTCCAGTCATTTCCGAGCAACAGCTGCGCGAGCTTGCTTCCTCGTAACAGTTCGGTTTTCCAGTAATACGAAATAAGTCCAGCCGGCCTGTGTCTTCTTCTTTCACTCCAAGCAAGTTTTCGCGTAGGTCAGGTTGCGTTTTTCAACCTGACATCTCAAACCTCTTTTTGAAAAGTCTTTTCATTGTCAACGTGTGGGACGTCAGGTTCAAATGCGGAACCTGACCTACACAGCTATTTCGAATAATAATAGATAATAATTGGAGTGTCCTTCCTAAAGAAATCCTCGGTTGTAAAGTCAGTTCTCCCGCCAATAAGAATATGTTCTACTGTACCATCCTTGTGGAAGAATGTAGCAGGTTCGTAAGCAACCTGGGTGGTGATGTTTGTAAACCCGAGAGCCTTTAATTGATC
>JAYFQB010000060.1:0-2893 GCA_034927385.1 Anaerolineaceae bacterium
ATCTTCCCAAAGAAAAAATTAGACGTCGTCGAATAAGCCCGACCAGGACGTAGGCGTGCCTGAAGGGTCATGATCACAAAAACAAAACTTGCGAATAAAGATAAAAAAAACAGAGATACCATAATTATCATTAATAGAGGATGCCGATTGCTTCTTTGAAGGAAAATAGATGAAAGAAACGGAAAAAAACCTCCATGACTGATAGTAATTGTTATTACTACGCCTAGAAAAGCTAATAAGATAGAAGCTTTAGTATCAGCCCTCTCAATTAAGTTTTGGATCCGATCAAGATGATACTCAAGGATATCTATTTTATTATTTTCGTCCATTTTCTCTCCGAAGATAATTATAGTCGCGCAACGGCAATAAATCATTAAAGAGCATTCTGAATATTGATTCTGTTACTTTTTTCTTAAAAAGCAGTAGGTGGGTTGGCACAAAAAAGCCGGTCAAACGACCGGCTTTACAGTAATATTGGCGTCAGGTTTAAAGATACTTCTTGATGTTCTGGAGCATGTAGTCCCAGTTGATGATCGTGTCGACAACTTTGTCGAGATACGCCTTGCGTGCGTTCTGGTAGTCCAGGTAATACGCGTGCTCCCAAACATCCAAAACGAGCACCGCTTTTTTGGTGTCAGTGAAGGGGTTGTCGGCGTTGGGGGTCTTGCCGATTGCCAGTTTGCCGTCCTCAATGATGACCCAAGCCCAACCACTGCCAAACTGAGTCATTCCAGCATCCACCAGTTGCTTCTTAAACGCTTCTACCGAGCCAAAATCGAGTGTCAGCATGTCCGCGAGTTCTTCCGGCATCCTGGATTTGTCTGCGGGGGTCAGGCAGTCCCAGTAGAAAGCGTGATTCCAGACCTGGCTGGCATTATTAAACAGAGCCTGCTTTTCCGGGCGGGCTGCTGCCGCGGCAATGATGATCTCCTCGAGGGTCTTATCCTCAAGGTCAGTGCCGGCAATCAGTTCTTTGGTCTTATCCACATAGGCTTTGTGGTGCTTGCCGTAGTGGAAGTTGATTGTCTCTTCAGAAATAACGGGAGCAAGTGCGTCCTTAGCCCAGGGTAACTCGGGCAATTCAACAGGGGTTTTCATCCAGGGTTCTTTTGACGATGTATGGCTGCTCATTTTATTCTCTCTTTCTATATTAACTTTTTTATCCTTATCAAATTATAGCCAAATAAAGTCAGTTTAGCCAAATGACAGCTCGATTATCTTATACACCGCTTCATAAAAACCCTTTTCGAGGCTAACTCTGCTGTTCAATCAGCTTTTTGTGCTTCTCAGCATGCATGACCAGCATTTTTTCTTTAACTTCCTGCAAACGCCTTCCTCTAAGCGGGAACAGGAAAAGGATCAATGCCGCGAGCAACAAAGCCACCCCTGGGATCACGCCCACGATCGCCCTGATGCCAAACAACGCGCTTTCCGGCTGGTTCAGGAAGATCAGCCCGCCGTTGGACTCGCGCGTCACAAAATGCGCCGCAGCCAGGATCGATGCGGTCATCGTCGCCGCAAGGGACTGCGCCGGCTTTGTCACCAACGCGTTCGCCCCAAAATACGAACCTTCGCGCCGCACGCCCGTCCGCAGCTCATCCTCATCAATCACGTGTGCCAACAACAGGTACGTAACCACCTGCACGCCCGAATAGCCAAACCCAACCACGGCGATGCAGACAGTGATTAAACTGGCGGGCACGAAGCCAATCGCGATCAACCCCAACGCGGTAATCAATAGATACAACTGCATTGTCCTGAGGACTTCCAGATGCTTCAGAACAACCTCCACCAGCGGCACACCAATCGCCAGCGGGATAAACAAGGCTGCCAGCAGGATGATGGTTGGCTGCTGTGTAACGTAGTCTGAAACGTAAAAAATGGCACCCATGCAGATCGAAAACATGAACGTGCACATGAAATTCGCCACCACAAAAATGATGAAAGACTTGTTGGAAAGCGTCGATTTAACCGCCTGCCACCAAGGCAGGGCTTCGTCCACCTGGCTGAATTCCTTCCGCTCTTTGACCTTCAACGTGGTCAGAATAATTAGAAAAGCCGCGAGCAACCCAACCGCAATCATCGACATCTGAAGCGCGAAGAGAGAGGTGTTGAGCGAACCGGCTTTTGGACGGAAAAAATCCGGGACCATAAAACCAATTAACGTCCCCAGCAGACCAAAAAGGCTATTAACGACCGAAAGCTTACCCCGTTCAATATCGGATTCGGTCAGCTCGGGCAAAAGCGCTCCATGAACCAACCCCATGATGGTGTAGCAGGTGTCGTAGAGCAGCATGCTAACCAACATCCAAACAAACTTGCTGAACTCCGGCGCGTGCTGCGGCGCGAACCACACCAGGCTGAACGTTACGGCGAAGAAAGGCGCGGTATAGCGCAAATAAGGGATCCGCCTGCCCAGCTTTGAGCGGGTTTTGTCGGTGATTTGGCCAAAAATCGGGTCATTGATCGCGTTCCAGACCGCGTAAATAGCGAAAGCGATCCCAATCCACTTCGCCGAGAGCCCGAGGTAGTCCTGATAGAAGATGGTCAGTAAGGCAGAGTAAATACCGCTGACGGTCGCCATCCCGAGCGAAGCTAACCCATAATAAACCCGGGTGGAAGCTTTTACTGGCGCGGCTTGAAACGGTTGGGTTGACTCAGGTTGCATGGTGGGTAGCCTCCGTTATATGGAATGACGCTAATTGTACCCTTGGGTGCGTGGATAAAAGAGACTTTCTTGTTGGGTGTAAAATAGCTAAGTCATTTTCAATCCTGGCATGAGAATTGCTAACATACCGGGCTATGGCTATAACTCTACCGCGGTTGCGAATAAACGGATCTAAAAACGTGAACGATTTTGAGACAGAGAAACCTCAAAGCAAAAAGAAGACCT
>JAYFQB010000046.1:0-16968 GCA_034927385.1 Anaerolineaceae bacterium
AATTTCCCACTCCACGAAATCGAATTCGACCGCTCGTGTATATTTTCGCAAACCATCCAAGGGATTCGATGATTCAACCGACGAACCCCCAACCAACAGCACAATCGCAGTCAGAACAACAATGATCCTCAGCCAATTTGCCATCCGTTCCAGAGATTTGTCTTCCATCATGGCGTGATTTTATCACCAGCGACACATGAGCATTCAAGCGGCATGGCGCCGGCTCATCATGAGAACCTTAGATAATCTGTTACGTAACCCCCTCGTTTTAGGTAAAATGTTAAATAGATTGCTGTTCATTGAAGGCAGCCGTCAGAATTGTGAGCTAACGCATGAAAAGTACAACGAAAACCGTGTTGATAATTGCAGCCTTGCTGGTTCTCTGCCTGGCATGTTTGTGTCTGTTGATTGCCGGAGGGGCTTATATTTTTTCGAGCAATTTTCTCTCCTCATCAACCCCCTTTTGGGAGACTCCCATCATCCTCAACGATGAAACCCCCACCCCGTTTGTGAACCCCGGAACCCTCACCCCGTTTGTGGACCCCGGAATCCAGATACTGGACCCGACCCAACTTGAACAAGCTTCCGAAACTCTGAGGGAGCTCAACGAAAGCACAGTGCCGATCAATGACCCGATCGACCTGGCTGCCAGGTTAGGCGGAAAACTCAACGTGCCGAATGTGCTGATCGATACCGAGGCCCCCTATGAAGTCGGAGCTCAAAAAAGCTTTTGGGCAACCAACACCGACACAAACGAAAATTTCAAGGTCCAGGCTACCCTGCGTTACGTCGGCGACAACATCTATTTCTGGATTGAGAACAGCGTTCGCTACAACCAATCCGACCTGATACCCCTGGCGGAAACTTTTGACAAGGAAATTATTCCAACCGACCGCGAGTTTTTCGGTGAGGAATGGAACCCTGGCGTGGACGGCGATCCAAGGTTTTACGTGCTCTACGCCGGCAACCTCGGCATGAACCTCGCTGGCTATTACTCTTCCGCGGATGAGCTGCATCCCGACGCGCATCCATATTCAAACGCCCACGAGATGTTCCTGATCAACTCGGATACTGTGGACCTGAGGGACAATTACATTTACGGTACGATGGCGCATGAATTCCAGCATATGATCCACTGGTACCAGGACCGGAACGAAGAAACCTGGGTCAATGAAGGCTTTTCGATGCTCGCGGAACACGTGAACAATTACGACGCCGGCGGTTTTGACTGGGAATACATGGACAACACCGACATGCAGCTCAATGATTGGGGCGGCGATGTTGGAGATAACGGTCCACACTACGGCGCGAGCTACATTTTCTTCGTCTATTTCCTCGACCGCTTCGGCGATGACGCAACCAAAGCCCTTGTCCGGCACGACGAAAACGGCTTCACTGGAATTGAAAAGGTCATGGAAGAACTCGACCTGGTCAATCCAACCACCGAAAAACCATACACCGCCAACGAGTTCTTCGCTGACTGGGCTGTGGCAAACCTGCTGCAGGATACCAGCATCGAAAACGGTCGTTACGGCTACCTGAGCTACAGCCCCACCTACGTGGATATGGAAAAATCCATCATGGCTTGCCCAACCAAGTTAAACGGCGATGTCTACCAATATGGCGTGGATTACATCGAGATCGACTGCGGCAGCCTCGACAGCATCCAAATCACCGCCTCCGAGGCAGTTCGGCTCTTGCCCTTCAACGCCCCGAGTTCGGGCGACTATTTCATCTGGTCAAACGTGGGCGATGAATCGAACAGTCACCTTTCGCAAACCTTTGACCTCAGCCAGGTTTCAGGCGAAGCTGCCCTGACTTTCAAAACCTGGTATGACATTGAAGAAGATTACGATTATATCTACATCAGCGCCAGCACCGACGGTCAGACCTGGCGGATTCTGGATTCAGAAAACTGCACCTCCGATAACCCCTCCGGCAACAGCTACGGCTGCGGTTGGAACGGCACAACTTCAGGCTGGATCGACGAAAAAGTAGACCTCTCGGACTACGTCGGGCAAACGGTAACACTCCGCTTTGATTACGTGACTGATGCCGCTGTTAATGGCAAGGGTATGGCAATTGACGACCTCGCGATCGACGCGATCGGCTATTCCACTGATCTGGAAACCGATCTGGGTGGATGGACTGCCGAAGGCTTCGTTCGCGTTCAGAACCACCTGCCCCAGACGATGAACCTCACCATTGTTACCTACACGAACAACGGAATCTCGGTTGACCACCGCAGCTTCCAGGGAGATCTCGTCATCCCGGCTTCTGAATTGCCTTCTGATTCCATCGAAAAGATCGTACTGATTATCTCTGGCACAACCCCCTTCACCCGGGAAAAAGCAACTTACTCAATCGATATCCGATAACAGACATAACGCACAAAAAACAGAGGCTGAACAATTATTCAGCCTCTGTTTCGTTATTGTTGGTTTACATGCTTCCGACAGCGTCCACTAAATCGTCGTAAATGGTGAAGTAGGGCAGGATGCCGATCAGGTCCATCGACTCACGCACGTTTTGATTCAAACCAACCAGGGTAAGGTTGCCGCGTCCGCGTTTTTTGAGCTCTTTTTGGATGCGGATGATGGACCACCAACCAGCACTCGAGACAAATTCAATGTCACTCATGTCGATGATGATCGCCTTGTTTTTTTCAAGCAACTCGGTCAGAATCCGTTCGACGTCAGGAGCAACAGCACTATCGATACGACCCAACCCTTTAACTACAAACGCGCGTTTATACTCAGTTACCTTGAAATCCATAATCACCTCTTCTGCTAATTGCTTGTAGAAGATTATAACAGAATACGGGGGGATTCTGGTTTGTTGTCGTAACTTTGTCATGTATAATGGGTGGCTATGCGTTACCACATCTGGACAGAAGGCTGTCAAATGAATGTCGCCGATTCAAGCCGCCTCTCTCGGGCTCTCGAATCGCTTGGGCTGAGTGCCGCCTTGGACGCGAGCCAGGCGGATCTCATCATCCTAAACACCTGCGTGGTGCGCCAAAGCGCTGAAGATCGCGCTTTGGGTCGCCTCAACTCACTCCGCCCCCTAAAAGCTACCAACCCCAACCTGATAATTGGTCTGATGGGCTGTCTCATCGGTATCCACGGCAACAACGCCCTCGAAAAACGTTTTCCATGGGTGGATGTCTTTGCCGCTCCATCCGACCCCGAGCCATTCCTGCGTTTTCTTGAGGACCGTCTGCAGCAAGACGGTTCGGAAGCCTGGCGCAGGCAGGTGGATGAGGTTCTGGATGACGAGTTCGGTCTTGAACTCAAAGGCGACCATACCGTCTCAGAAAATCTGCCGATCGTGCTCGGTTGTTCCCACGCCTGCACCTACTGCGTCATCCCCAGCAAACGGGGCAAAGAACGCAGCCGCGATCCACAAAGAATCCTGCGCGAAGCCCAAAGCCTTGTCGGCGGCGGCGCTAAAGAATTGGTGTTACTCGGGCAGATCGTTGACCGCTTCGGTCTCGACCTGGAAGGCAAGTATCACCTGCCCCAGTTGCTCGCCGACCTTTCGGAAATCCCGAACCTGCTGCGCCTGCGATTCTTAACCTCCCACCCAAATTGGATGAGCCTCGACCTGATCGACGCGGTAGCATCCCTGCCCAAAGTTATGCCGCATATCGAAGTGCCGCTCCAGGCTGGTGATGACGATGTGCTCCTAATGATGCGCCGCGGCTATACGAATAGCCAATACCGGGATCTTGTCTCCCAAATCCGCGACCGCGTCCCCGGGGTGTCGATCGGCACAGATATTATCGTCGGCTTTCCCGGCGAAAGTGAAACGGCTTTCATGCATACCTACGACACGCTTGCCGACCTAAAACTGGATGTTGCCCATCTGGCTCGCTACTCACCCCGCCCCGGAACCTACTCCACCCGCTACTTGCCGGACGATGTTCCAGCCGATGAGAAAATGCGCCGCTTCAGAGCGCTCGAAGACCTCCAAAAAGAGGTTGTTGGCAACCTCAATGCAGCATATCAGGGAAAAACCCTTCCGGTTCTTTTTGAGGGTAAGTCAAAAAACCGTTGGCGCGGCAGAACCCCCACCAACAGGTTGGTTTTTGTCGAAACCGAGCAGGACCTTTTAGGTCAGGAGCGTGACGTGCGGATCAATTGGACCGGTCCGTGGTCACTGCTTGGGGATTTGCTCGATTAGAGCCTTTCTCCTCGGCAGGTTGGCTTTCCCTCGTTAGACGGTCTTGTTCTCATACTGGCAAAGGTGCCGTATCGGACAAATAGGGCATTTCGGCTTGCGTGCCTGGCAAATTTCCCGCCCCAAATCGATCAGGTTCAAATGCAACGTGCCATAATCCGCCGGGTCAGCAATCTGCTCCATGTAAGCATGCGTCTTTGTGATATCCAGTTCAGCCGGGCGTAAGCCAATCCGCCCGGTTACACGATAAACATGCGTGTCCACCGGAAAGGCAGGCATCCCCAACGCGAAAACCATCACGATCGCGGCTGTTTTGGGTCCCACACCGCGCAGCCCAACAAGCCATTTGCGTGCTGTTTCCGCGTCGGTCCCCCGCAACCAGTCCAGGTCTATTTCGCCTCGTTCGGCGGTAATATCGCGCAGCGCCGCCTGGATGTTGGGACCTTTTTGGTTTGCCAAACCAGCAATCCGGATCACATATTCCAACTCGCCAGGGTCCGCGTCCCGCACAGCCTCCCAGCTTGGGTAGCGAGCTTTCAATGCGTGGAAGGCTTTATCTCGGTTGATATCGTTCGTGTTCTGCGAAAGAATTGTGCAGACCAGTTCATCAACAGCCGGCAGCTCCAAATGCCAGGTTGGCGTCCCAAAAGTATTCCGCAGGATATCCCGCACCTGGATCAGGCGCTGCCGGTGTTCCTGTGTTTGATCCATGCCCGCTACCAGGTTTTAGAGATCTCGATCGGACGCGTCATGCGGATTTCGCCGATCTCAAGACCTCGCCAGTTCCTTAAGACAGGCGTGTTAAAGTCGCGGAAAGCTTCGCTCTCCATCTCATTTTCAAAACCGAGCGCTTTCAAGAGAGAAACCACAATCGCGTACGTCGCGCGGCGGTTTGGATCTCCATCGCTGATCTTAAACGCCACCCCAATTCCAGGCGAGTTTTTACCGCAGGCTCCGGGCATGAGGCTGAGCATCTGATACCCTTCGGCTCCTCCCTTCACCGCAGCTTTCCCATCCATAACACGCATCAACACGCTATCTAACCCGCCGGGTCCTGCCACCATTTCAGGGAAAGCCATCATGGCGCGCGTGATACTTCTGCAGGCGTTCGCGCGCGTTTCCTCAATCCCCAAAGGGTAAGCCAGGCGTGCCATCGCCAGAGCATAGTTATAAAGAGGCATCGCAAACACCGGCGCGCTGCAGCCGTCAACCCCGATCGGCATATCCTCGGGTTTTACATCGCACATCCGCGCAACGGTTTCAAGGATTCGCTGTTGCAGGGGATTGTCCATCGAAAGATAATCATCCTTGGAATAATCATGCAAGGTTGCCTGGGCGAGCATGCCGCTGTGCTTGCCAGAGCAGTTGTGGCGGTACGGCGTTGGCTGTTCGCCCCGCTGCTGCATGGCAAGAGCGGTCGGCTTATCAGAAGGCATATGCACACCGCATTGAAGGTCTGTCTCTTTCAATCCAACCTTGGCGTGAATCGAGCGCAGTACGCGGACATGTTCATCAGTCCCATGGTGCGAGGCGCAAAGGATCGCGAGCTCTTCGTCGGTCATGCCAAAATGTTCAGGACCACCATCCTCAACAAACGGAAGCACCTGCAGCGGTTTCATCGAGCTGCGTGGAAAAGTGAGCAGGTTCGGATCTCCGAGAGAAGCCAGCAGGCGCCCGGACGAATCGACCATCGCCAACGCCCCAAAATGGATACATTCCACGATCCCGCCCCTCGTCAACGCAACTACCGCTTCATAACCTGCCTGATTTTCTGCCATGTCTCTGCCTGTCTTTTCCTTTCTCTATGCCTGATTCAATTCGAAATAAGTTGTCAACCCCCAGCGCAGGCGATTGAAAAACAATTCGCTCTCAGCCGGAGAATACTCAATGCGTTTTAAAATGCGTGGAATCAACTCGAGATACGTGTCGAGGTCGGCATTTTTTTCCTTTAAGGCGGCAATCGAATTTTGGATGAATGTCATCGTCCTGCCCATCGCCCTAACCTCGTCCTGGGTTATCAAACCAGCCCGTGAAGACACAATCTGATAACCTTTATATGCCCTTGAAGCCAAAATTTTCATATCCATCACCCATGCGGCAGGGTTGGAATACGCCAGGAACGGCGGTTGGTTCACCATAACGCTATCACCGACGAAAATCACCTTTTCTTGCGGCAAAATTGCCCATATTCCCGCCAGATTGGAACCGAAATGATGCTCCAGCCTGACCTCCAACCCACCCAAAAAAAGGTTCATATTCTGATCAAAGCTGATTTCAGGAGCGAATGGACGGCTGGCGGAGCCGGTCATTTCGTGTCCGTCGCCCGAACCAATCAGCTCCTCCTGGAGTTTTACCGCCTGTTGGCGGGGTTTCGCTGGCAAAAGAAAATCGGATTGGGAAACGACAACGCAATCACACCCCTTGGCGCTTAACGTTCGGTCATATTGGGTGTCCAGTAGAACCACAAATTTGGCATCAGACTTAACAGTCCGGCTGCCCCAGTTTTTCGGCTCATCGGCGCGGTACGGAGAATCGATCAGAATAGATCCGTCCGTGGTCTGAAGAATACCCGTAAATAAGCCTAACGCATTTTGCTGGATCGAGACATTGGGGGTTAATTCCTGCATAAGGACTCCTTTTCTAACTGGCGTTGATTATAGCCAAAGTCAGAGAGAATCGCCAACAGATGTCAGGTTAAGGCAGGCATTTCGGAGCTTCAGACTTGCCGACTTTCTTTGCGTTTAACTCGAAACCGAGATAAGGCGTGGGGTCGAGGGTATCGGCAATTTTTAGCTCATTAAGGTACTTTCCGTTCCCATCATCCTTGACGATCGAAAAATGCAGATGTACACCCACAGGATTATCCGGATTTCCGGAGTAATTACCCTGGTAGCCGATCAGGTCCCCAGCCGACACCGGCTTTTCCTGAGTCCCCGGCGGGAAGGCACTTACAATGAAGGAGTTCCCCTGAGGGTCTGCCATATGCGTCATGTAGAGCCAGATCTGCCTCTCCGGGTTTAGCGGGTCCTGCGGCACGCGGATGATCACGCTGGAACGCCAACCCTCCTCGCGGGTCAAAAAACCGTCATAAGGTGCGTAAATTGGCGTCTTGCCCGCTTCTTCTCCGCCAAACACGTCAATCCCTTGGTGCCGGTTGAACAATTTAAACGAATCTCCCCAGGTGTAGCCAATAAACCCCCTGCTCGGCATCAAAAAAGGCGCATCGCCGCACTGTGTCAGAGCCTCTTCTTCGTATTCAGCATATTTTTCCGGGTTTCGCAGGTAATTGACCACCATCACGTTCCGTCCGCCCAAATACGTCTTCCCAACCAGGTATAAGCCTGCCAGCCCGACCATTCCTGCTGCCAGAAAAACCAACAGACGGGTTTTTCTTGATTTTTCGTTCGTTTTTGTTGCAGTTTTTTCTTTCATAACGGCTGATTATAATTGCTATCTTGAATTGGCTCTTTCAAACCATATCTCATCAGTCGCGTTCAAAATGCTATTGGCTAAAAGATACCTGGGGGTTGTGGGGTGGTGCCTAATCTGCCCTCAAGAGGAGAAGCACCCTTATGAAATGACTCTTGGTCACACATGTTTGAAACAAATCCTAAACAATGTATTGAAAATTCATCTCAATTTGCGTAAAATCCTAATTGGAACAAATCAATTGTATTCGTCGTCTTGTCTTAAACAAACATAGTGAATCAAGTAAAGGAGTGAAAATGAACAAGAAACGCATCTTTATGGTCGCGATACTGTTGGCGCTGATCATTCCCGCGTTTGTGGGAGTGGGTAAAGTTGAGGCGTCTTATCCAAGTTTTACAATTTCCGCTGTAACGAAGGATGTGTCCGTCACAATTCTGACACAGGACATGCCCAAAAACCTCGATTGGAAACTCCTGATGGGTGAATACAACACCCGCGGCGAGAAAGGAATCGAGGTCGCAACCTTCAATTCCGGAGCCGGCGGCTCAATGTCCGCCACCTTCAACATTCCCGACGCGTTAAAAGGTCGGGCAATGATTTCGATCCGCATCGAAAGCCTGACTGGCGGATACTACTATTACAATTGGTTCTGGAACGATAAAGATAACGGCACCTGGCCCGGCGGAGCTCCTCCGGTAAGCACCCCGGCACCCCAGCCTGTAACCAGTCCAATCATCATGATCAAGTCGGTGGATGCCGGCAAGACCGTAACCATCACCGCGACAAACTTCCCGAAAAACGTTGAGTTTGTAGCACTGATGAACAAGATGTGGACTCTTGGCGTCAACGGCACCGAAGTCGGCAAGCTGACTTCCAGTGATACCGGCGCGTTTGAAGCTACTTTTGAAATCCCCGCCGAACTAAAAGCTGACCAACGCGTTGCCATTCGCCTTCAAAGCCTGACCGGCGGCTATTTTGCCTACAACTGGTTCTGGAACGTAACCGCCACCGTTGAGCCAACCCCCCAACCCGCCCCAACCGACACGCCCGTCCCGGTGGTGAAGTATCCGTATTTCAATATTGTTGCCGTCCTCAAAGACAGCACCGTGTCTGTGGAAGGCGATAACTTCCCCGCCAACACAGATTTCACCGTCCTGATGGGAAAAATGTGGACAATGGGCATCAACGGCATCGAAGTTGGAACGTTCAACAGCGGCGAAGGCGGCAAGTTGGCAGCCACATTCAACGTCCCGCCTGAGATGGCAGGGCAGAGCCGGATTGCCGTCCGCCTGCAAGCCAAAACCGGAGGCTGGTTTGCTTACAACTGGTTCTGGAACAACACCGTCGGCAATTAGAAACTGTCTGTTTATAGCAATTGGACCGGCTTTTCGCCGGTCCTTTTTTTCTCTTTTTCAAACATTGTGGTATGATTTTTGCGCATATGAACAACAAAATCACCATCATCGAAGGCCCCACGCCGGTGTTTGAACACCTCTCAGGCGACTCTGACCATTCCCATGAACCCAGTTGGGCTATTGGCATCCTGGAAGGTCCCTTCCTCTATGACACCTCTCTGACCACGCTGCGCACCTTTGACAGCGCAAAATTGCTGGACCGCTGCAAAGCAACCTGGGCAGCCCGGCAAACCATGTATCTGGAATACAAAGACGAAATCGGCTTACGCAAAGAAGATCCAATCATCGCCGCCCGGGCAATGACCGTGGAAGAAGGCGACATGCTGCTTCTGTGGGTCCGGCGCAATCTTAGCGCCCGCGAGGACGATGAATACATCGACTTCAGCGATTTGGACGAATAGCCCACCAACCGTTTTATCCCTTAAACAAAAAAACCACTATAAAGGTGGTTTTTTTATGCCCCAGGAGGGAATCGAACCCCCAGCCTAGGCGTTAGGAGTGCCTCGCTCTGTCCATTGAGCCACTGGGGCGCGCAGAGATTATATCACTGCTAAGGCAAATAATCCCATGGGCTGACGGGTGCTCCGCCACGACGAATTTCAAAATGCAGGTGGGCACCGGTGGAATTGCCGGTTGAACCTGCCGTGCCAATCACGCTTCCCTGGAAAACGTTATCGCCGCAATTAACCGAGATGTTTTCGAGGTGCTCATACCAGGTTGTAAATCCGTTGCCGTGGTTAATCATCACAAAGTTGCCATAACCGCCGTTAAGCCAGCCGGCATAGACGACCGTCCCGCTATCCGCGGCGAACAGCGCCGAGCCAATTCCCGCGCCGATATCAATACCGTTATGCCCTGGACCATAATTGTTGCCGGAAATCATATGCACAGCGGAAGGCCAGATAAAATAGCCGCTGCCCATCAGCCCCACCCCAGCAACTGAACAAGCGCCAGGTCCAGCAAAACCGCTGATAAGATTGCCGCTGTCATCGGTTGTTGGAAGGGCGAAGGAGATATTGATCAGTTCCCGGTTCCCCCCCGGCACCATCACCACAGTCCCCGGTGCAATCTCCGGGTTCGAAAGGTCTAGGTTATTCCCAATAAAGAGCAAAATATCCTGTATATCCGCGCCGTAACGGGAGGCGACAGAGCTGATCGTGTCGCGGGTGCGCCAGGAATGCAAAATACCATTCGTAGGTGGGATGGTCAGAGTCTGTCCTGGCATCAGGTTATCGGTTTGATCTTGCAGGATGTCATAGTTAGCATACAACACAGATTCAACGCTCAGCCCAAACCGTTCCGAAATACCCCAAACTGAATCACCGCTTAGAACGGTCTAGGTAATCGGAACTGTGCGTATCTCGTTAGAGATCTCGGTGTTCGGGTGTGAATCGCGCACAAGCCCACTCGCCTCTTCAGTCGGCGAAAAGGCAGGCAGCGATACTTCGAGCACAGCTGGGTTATCCGAAGGCAGGCTGCCTACATCCACACCGTTCTGGTATTGCGCCATCGATTCAGCAATTTCCGGCTGCCAGAACAAAAAAGAAACCAGCCCGGCACAAAGTGCCGCAGCCAAAAGCCAGCCAATTGCCCCCCATAAGCGTCCCGAATAAGGGGATGCCTTTGTATGATCTTGTTGTGTCATGAGCTTTCCACTAATCCTGCGGCGGATTTACATATCCGCCAGGTTCTCCAGGAACTCCGCGTTCGTCTTGGTTTTTTCCATTTTTTGCAGGATTGCCTCAGTGGCAACCGCGGTATCCATACCAGCCCCCTGGGGCGGCGGGGAAACCATCTGCAGGTACATTCTACGCATCAACCAGACTCTTTGCAAGGTCTCAGGGCTCATAAGCAGGTCCTCACGCCGTGTGGACGACTTCTCAATATCAATAGCCGGGAAGATGCGGCGTTCCTGCAAACGGCGGGAAAGGATCATTTCCATGTTGCCGGTGCCCTTGAATTCCTCATAAACCACATCATCCAAACGTGAGCCGGTATCCACCAACGCTGTCGCGATGATCGTCAGGCTCCCGCCGTCCTCAAGGTTGCGGGCGGCGCCAAAGAAACGTTTGGGAGGATAAAGCGCCGAAGGATCCATACCGCCCGAAAGCGTTCGCCCAGAGGGGTTAACAACCATGTTGTAAGCTCGCGCCAGGCGCGTCAGGGAATCCATCAAAATCACGACATCCAACCCGTTTTCGACCAATCGTTTCGCGCGATCCAGAGAAATCTCCGCCATGCGAACGTGCGAATTGACCGGCTCGTCAAAGGTACTGGCAATCACTTCCGCGTCCACCGAGCGGTCCATATCCGTAACTTCTTCAGGGCGTTCGCCGATCAACGACATGATCTGGCGCACTTCGGGATTGGTGATGCTGATCGCGTTGGCAATATCCTTCAGGATTGTGGTCTTGCCGGCTTTTGGCGGCGAAACGATCATAGCGCGTTGACCGCCGCCGATCGGAGCCACGAGGTTTATCATTCTGGTAGCTAAGTTGAGCGGATTGTGCTCCAGGCTCAATAGCTTGTTGGGGAAGATTGGCGTAAGATTTTCAAATTTTGGCCGCTTGCGGGCTTCATCCGGAGTTAGTCCGTTGATCGATTCCACTTTAAGCAAGCCGTGATGGCGTTCAGATTCGCGCGGCGGTCTGACATGCCCAATCACAAGATCGCCAGATCGGAGTTCGTAACGGCGCAGTTGTGCCTGGGAGACGTAAACGTCTTCCGCCCCAATCCGATAGTTGGCACGCAAGAAACCAATCCCCTCGTTCATGATCTCAAGCACACCGCCTCGCATTTCGAGACCCTCAGCTTCCGCCAGGGATTGGGCGATCTTAACAATCAACCCCTCCCGCTTGAGCCTGTTTGAATTAGGAATATTAAGGTCCTGCGCGATTTTGGAAAGTTGCTTAACGGTTTTCTTTTCAAGTTCAAATATATCCATGTTTTATCACCACGATTTTTTCATGCTCCCGCCCTCTCAAAGCGCCTGGGCAAAACTTCAGGGACCGACAATTTCAACAGATTGATACAGCACAAATTCCATTAAATTATCAAGGATTGTAATAGAGGGATGCGGAGTTCTTAGTTTAGAAAGTTACAAGTTTAGATCGATTATATCATCTCTGACCATTTCCGCAAGCGAAAAATGCAGAAGTTTCTCGGATTTTGGGTTGTATCTCCTCACGCCCCTCCAGCGCTTTGGAGCTGCATGCTATAATTTGAGTAGAAATCGAAAGGGACAGGATTGCGATGGCACGCACTACAACAACTGGTAAAACCAAAAACACCACCCCCACTAAAAAGAAAACCTCCACCTCAACCAGGACGTCGAACCGTGCCCCAAAAACCCCCGCGAAGTCTGCGGGTTCCAAAACCAGCGCAAAAAGCAAATCCCCAACTCCCCGTGCCAAGGCCTCTTTGCCCCCAGCCGAACCGCGCGAGCCGCTCTCACCCGAACGCAAGATGGACATCGCCGGGATCGTGCTGATCGTGGTCGGGCTCCTGACCCTTCTGAGCCTCCTGACAACCAACTCAGGCGGTCTGACCCAAATCTGGACGAACCTGCTGCTGCGCTTGATCGGCTGGGGTGCTTACATCCTGCCGCTCTTGCTGCTCCTGATCGGAGCATGGTTCCTTCTTTCCAAAACAGACCGCATTCCGAGGGTGTCCTCTGAAAGAGGGATCGGTCTGGTTCTGATCTTTTTTAACCTGCTCACATGGTTCCAGCTTCTGGATGCCAGCTTCGGCGGCTTGTCCACCCCTCCCGGCGGCGGCATCCTTGGCGCCGCGGTTTACCGTGCCTTGGAAAGCGGGCTGGGAAAGGCAGGCTCGGTAATCGTGCTAATCGCCTGGCTGCTCGTCGCGCTTGTGCTCCTGATCGACCTCTCAATGTCGAACCTGGTGAGTTGGCTCGCCGAGAAGCTAAAACACAACCATTCGCGGTTTGCGAAGTTCCTGCGCGAAAAAGCCGCGTCCCACCGCCAGGCGGCTGAAAGTTCCCGCGAACCCGAGCCCCTTTCGGCGCGTGAACCCTCCGGGCTACAGCCGCTCCCGGTTGATTCTCAGGCAGTCGCTTCAGTTGAAAGCGCAGGGAACGCCGACCTGCCAGCCCCCGAAAAAACCTGGATTCTGCCTGAACCCGAAGATGTTCTCGATCCCGTCCGGGCTATCCCTGTTGACGAGGAATCAGACGAGGATAGAGCCCGCGTCATCGAAGAAACCCTGCGGTCCTTCAACGCCCCAGGCAAAGTGGTCGAAATCCGCCACGGTCCAACCGTCACCATGTTTGGCGTGGAACCGGAATATAACGAAACCCGCAATGGGCGGACGCGTGTTAGGGTCAATAATATCACCAGCCTCAACAATGACCTGGCAATGGCGCTTCAGGCTTCCCAAATCCGCATCCAGGCGCCGGTGCCTGGCAAAGGCTACGTCGGGATTGAGGTACCAAATTGGAAAACGAGCATGGTCACCTTGCTCGAGCTCGTCAATAGCCTGCCCTTCCAAAACCACAAATCACCCCTGAAATTCGCGTTGGGCAAAGATGTAACCGGAACACCAACCACGGTAGACCTGTCCGCCATGCCCCACCTGCTGATCGCCGGCACGACTGGCTCCGGCAAATCCGTCTGCGTTAACGCCATCCTAACCTGCTACCTGCTCAACCTCAACCCAGACCAGCTTCGTCTGCTGCTCGTGGACCCAAAAAGAGTTGAATTTTCTGTCTATAACAGCATCCCCCACTTGCTGACCGACGTGATCATGGAACCCGAAAAGGTTGTCGGAGCGCTCCAGTGGATGCTGCGTGAGATGGACCTGCGCTACCGCATTTTTGAAGGTGTCGGCGTGCGTAACCTCGAAGAGTACAACAACAGAGCTACTGTCGAAGGCGGCAAGAAACTGCCATACATCGTAGTGGTGATTGATGAGCTGGCGGATTTGATGAGCATGGCTCAGGAAGAGACCGAACGCTCTCTGATTCGCCTTGCGCAGTTGGCTCGCGCCACGGGCATCCACCTGATCGTCGCGACGCAGCGGCCTTCCGCGAATGTGATCACCGGTCTGATCAAGGCTAATTTCCCGGCTCGCATCGCCTTCACCGTCGCCTCAAACGTGGATAGCCGCGTCATTCTGGACCAACCCGGCGCGGAAAAGCTGCTTAACCGCGGTGATATGCTCTTCCAGGCGCCAGACTCACCGGCTCCGGTCCGCCTGCAAGGAGCTTATGTCTCGGAAGAGGAAGTCCTGCGCGTCGCGCGCTTCTGGCAGGCGCAGTCAACCATGAACGGAGCTCCCGAGCGTCCCGACAAAGCGCTCTATAGCAGCTTCAGCAACCTTCCCCTAACCCAGGAACCGCTTTGGAAGGAACTGGAGAAAGATCCCGATGAGGACCCCCTCACCCAGGAAGCCCTGCGCGTTATCCGCAAGGAAGGAAGGGCGTCTGTTTCCATGCTCCAGCGCAAACTCCGCATCGGCTACACCCGCGCCTCGCGCCTGGTTGAAAAACTTGAAGAACAAGGTATTATTAGTGCAGCCCATCCCCAAACGGGCACGCGTGAAGTCCTCGACTGGGGCGATTACCCCCCACTAAAGGAAGACTAATTTATCTAGCGGCGTGATTTCACCGCAAATTGCAAGTTTTTAATAATCCATGCGTAGAAATGGGTTGCAGGAATTTGATTATAGGTCTATAATTATTAATAATATCTTAATTCGGAGTTCATTCAATGTCAGACAACGACGCCATTAGTATGCAGGACCAAACACAGGAGAGTAATCAGGAAAACGAAAAAGAAGAAACCATGGAAAGTTTGATGGGAGAGTATTCTGAGGACTTCTCCTTCCAGATGCCAGTCGCGGGTGAAATTCGCGATGGTATCATCGCCAGCATTTCAGGATCCCAGATCCTGGTCAGTGTTGGAGCCAAGTCCGAAGGTCTCATCGTCGGAAAAGAATTCGAGGCGATTCCCGCTGAATTACTCGAAACGTTCGAGGTTGGCAAAGCGATCCCCGTCTTTGTGGTAACCCCCCACGATTCCGATGGCAATCTTATTCTTTCGTTTGTTCGTGCGGTTGAAGAACAAAGCTGGATCGACGCCGAAGCTGCCCTGGCATCTGGCGAAAGCTTTGAATCGACCGTTGTTGGGTATAACAAAGGGGGGCTGCTGGTTCCGTTGTCTACTATTCGAGGCTTCATCCCCGCTTCACAACTCAGCCTTAGCCGCCGTTTAGCCATGACCGGTGAAACCCCCGAAGCCAAATACAAAAGCTTCGTTGGAGATCCCGTCACCGCGTGTGTAATCGAAGTTGACCGTGAGCGTCATCGTCTGATCCTCAGCGAACGCGCCGCCAGCACAGAAACCCGCGATCAGATCCGCGACAAGGTCCTCGAAGAGCTTGCCGAAGGCGAAGTCCGCAAGGGTCGTGTTACCAGCCTGGCTGATTTTGGCGCTTTCGTCAACATCGGCGGAGCAGATGGCTTGGTCCATCTTTCCGAGATCTCCTGGGACCGCGTGGTCAACCCCACCGAAGTTCTCAAGGTCGGCGATGAAGTCAAAGTGAAAATCATCAGCATCGACCGCGATCGACGCCGCATTGGTCTTTCCATTCGCCAACTGCTGGGAGATCCCTGGTCCGAACAGGTCAAAAACCTCAAAGTCGGTCAGCTCGTGGAAGGCGAAATCACTCGCCTAACCAGCTTCGGCGCCTTTGCCCGCCTGAACCTCCCCGGTGACCTCGAAGGTCTGATCCACATTTCCGAGCTGAGCGACCGCCGTGTCGATCACCCCAAGGAAGTTGTCAAGGTTGGCGATGTTGTCACCCTGCGAATCCTCAAAATCGAGGATGAAGATCATCGCATCGGTCTGAGCATGCGCCGTGTCGATTCAGCCGCTTATGCCGACTCCGACTGGAAGTTGCTGGCTGCTGACTTTGACCTGACCCCTGCTGAGGAAGGCGAAACCATCGCCACCATGCTCGGCGAAGAATTACCAGCCCCGGTTGAGGAAGTTCAACCCGAGGTAGAGGCAGCCACCGAGGTGGTCGAAACCGAAGCCGACGAAGAAGTAAAAGAAGATTAGTCCCAAAAAATGGAGAAGCGCCGGCAAAACCGGCGCTTTTTGATATCTATGCCTTTTATCCTTGATGCCCACCAGGACCTTGCGTATAACATGACCGTTCTCGGTCGTGATTACAGCCTTCCGAACGCCCAAATCCGCCAGCTCGACAGCCAAACCGGCAGCGATGCTTACGGCGGCGCGTCTTTGCTTGGCTTGCCTGAATACAACGCCGCCAATGTCGGCTTGGTCTTCGGCACGCTCTTCTCGGTTCCCGAGCGGCGGCGAAACCCAAATTTTGAAGGTGAAGAATACTACACCACACCGGTTGAAGCGCACCGTCTGTATTGGAACCAACTGAATTTCTACCATCACCTCGCCGAAACCCAACCCAACGCCTTTCGGGTTGTGAGCAACCGGCGCGAGCTAAAGACCCACCTCGCACTCTGGCAGTCGCAATCCGACGCGCTAAAGCCACTCGGCATCATCCCCCTGATGGAAGGCGCTGAAGGAATCGTGGACCTCGATGAGCTTCCAACCTGGTGGGACCGCGGCTTGCGCGTTATCGGCTTAGCCTGGGCAGGCAACCGCTTTTGTGGCGGAACCCGCGAACCAGGCGGGTTAACGGAAGCCGGCAAGGACCTGATCCGCGCCATGGCTGAGGTCGGTTTTGTGCTTGACATCTCACATATGGACGAACCCGCTGCGCTTACCTGCCTTGACCTCTACCCCGGCAGAATCATCGCCAGCCATGCCAACGCATCAAAACTGGTGAAAGGATACAACTCCAACCGCCTCCTTGGTGATGAAGTTATCCGAAAATTGCTCGCACGGGATGGCGTGATCGGTGTGGCACCCATCAATGCTTTCCTCAATGCCGATTG
>JAYFQB010000142.1:0-4796 GCA_034927385.1 Anaerolineaceae bacterium
CGGAAGTGCTGTAGTCGATGAATAGGAGTGTCAAATGAAAATGAAAATACATAAAGGCGATCGCGTGCAGGTAATGCGCGGGGATGAAGAAGACAAGGACAAGGTTGGCGAAGTCATCCGTGTGCTGCCCAAGGAAAACCGTGTGGTTGTGCAGGGCGTGAACATGGTGAAAAAACACCAGAAACAAACCCAGTCTGGCAACAAAACAATCCCTGCCGGTATCCGTGAGTTTGAAGCCCCAATCCATGCTTCCAACGTGGCAATCGTAGACCGCGAAGCGGAAAAAGAAGCCAAGGGCGCCCGCAAAGCCACCAAGGCAAAAGCCGACAGCGCGAAAAAGCCAGCCGCAAAGAAGCCAGCGGAAAAGAAAGCAGAAACCAAACCTGCTGCCAGGAAATCAACCGCGAAAGCGACTGAAAACAAGGAAAAACCCGCTGAAAGCAAGAAGAAAGCCGCCAAAGGCAACTAAGGCGTAGGTGAGCAGATATGAACAGACTATTAGAACAATACAAAAACGAATTCTCGCCAGCTCTGCAGAAAGAGCTCGGGTTGGAAAACGTCATGCAGATCCCGAAGATCATCAAAGTCGTGGTCAACATCGGTGTCGGCGAGGCGCTCGATAACCCCAAGGCTTTGGATGCCGCTGTGAACGATCTGACAATCATCACTGGTCAGAAGCCTGTTGTCATCGCCGCCAAGAAAGCCATTTCCAATTTCAAGCTGCGTGAAGGTCGTCAGATTGGCGTCAAGGTCACGTTGCGCGGAGATAAGATGTGGGCATTTTTGGACCGCCTGATCAACGTTGCTCTGCCTCGTGTGCGTGACTTCCGTGGAATTTCGGCTGACTCGTTTGACGGACGTGGTAACTACACGCTCGGTCTGACCGAACAGCTGATCTTCCCTGAGATCCAGTATGACAAAATTGACAAAGTGCGTGGTATGGAAATCAGCATCGTTACAACCGCTGAAACTGATGACCATGCCCGGCAGTTGCTGAGTAAATTCGGCATGCCCTTCAGGAAAGGAAACTAATGGCTAAAAAGTGTATGCAATATCGCGAAATGCGGCGGAAATACCCAACCCGCGTCGTGAATCGCTGTCGTGTTTGCGGCAGACCGCGCGGTTATATGCGCAAATTTGGTCTTTGCCGTATTTGCTTCCGTGAATTAGCACTCCAGGGAAAAATCCCCGGTGTGACTAAAGCATCCTGGTAATTAGACCTGGAGGAATTAAGATGACTATATCAGATCCAATTGCCGATATGTTGACGAGAATTCGCAATGTTGCCATGGTTGGTAAAACAACCGTTGCCATGCCGAACTCAAAGCTCAAGAGTGAAGTTGCCCGCATTCTGACCGAAGAGGGTTATCTTGAGAGTTATGAAGTCGTTGATGGAAAAAGCGACGCGCATAAAGTTTTGCGCATGAAGCTCAAGTACATCGGCGAACGCCGCCAGCGCCGCCCGATTATCACGGGTTTGGAGCGCGTCAGCCATCCCGGCTGCCGTGTTTACACCTCCAAGAATGATATCCCCTGGGTATTATCCGGCATTGGTATCGCGATTTTATCAACCCCGAAGGGTATCATGACCGGACAACGCGCTCGCAAGATCGGCGTTGGCGGCGAGATCCTCTGCAAGGTTTGGTAGGAGGAAGAGAAATGTCGCGAATTGGTAAATTACCCATCACCTTGCCAAAGGGTGTGGAAGTGACTATGGACGGAAACAAGGTTTCTGTAAAGGGACCCAACGGGACCCTCGAAGAGACTTTCTCTCCGGAGATAACGATTAAACTCGAAAATGGCATCATCACGGTGGAACGTCCCAACGACGAACCCCGGATCCGCGCATTGCACGGAACCACACGCGCACTGCTCAATAACATGATCGTAGGCTGCGACAAGGGTTTTGAAATCGTTTTGGAATATAGCGGTGTTGGTTACCGGGCTGAGTTAAAGGGTCAGGACCTGCTGTTGAACCTTGGATTTTCACATCCAGTCAACTTCCCCGCGCCTGACGGCATCACCTACGATGTGGAAGCAAAAACCCGTCTGATCAAGATCAAAGGACGTGACCGCCAGCAGGTTGGTCAGATAGCTGCGAACATTCGCATGCTGCGTCCACCGGAACGCTATCATGGAACTGGTATCCGCTATCAAGGCGAGATTATCAAGCTCAAGGCTGGAAAAGCCGGAAAAACCGGTAAGTAGAGGTAAATGAATATGGCTAATAAATCAAGAAACGCTGCTCGTTTACACCGTCATGCTCGTGTGCGCAAGAAGGTTTTTGGAACGCCCGAGCGTCCACGCCTGAATGTTTTCCGCAGCATCAGCGAGATCTACGCCCAGGTGATCGATGATCACAGCGGCATGACACTCGTTTCCGCATCCACTGTGGATGCCGGTCTGCGTGAGATCGTAAAGGGCAAGAACAAAACCGAACAGGCTGCGCTTGTCGGTGAAAATCTTGCCAAACGTGCCCTGGAAAAAGGCATCAAGTCCGTTGTTATGGACCGCGGTGGTTACATCTATACCGGTCGTCTGAAAGCTCTGGCTGATGGTGCTCGCAAGGGCGGGCTGGAATTCTAAAACGAGGATACTATGGAAGAATATCAAGGATTAGAAACGCAATACGACGAACGTGTGATCGACATCGCGCGGGTTGCCAAAGTTGTCAAAGGCGGTCGCCGCTTCTCATTCCGCGTCACCCTCGTGGTTGGCGATAATAACGGAAATGTGGGTTTGGGTACCGGTAAGGCACTGGCTGTTCCCGACGCCATGCGCAAAGCCACCGAGCGTGCGTATAAGAATATGAAAAAAGTCAGCCTGATGGGCACAACAATTGCCCACGAAGTGACTGGCACCCAGAGCGGCGCCAGAGTGCTGCTCAAACCCGCTTCTGCTGGTACCGGCGTCATCGCGGCTGGTGGTGTGCGTGCTGTTTGTGAAGCCGCAGGGATCAAGGACATCCTTACCAAATCCCTCGGGTCATCCAACATGCTCAACATCGTCCAGGCAACCTTCGACGCGTTGGATCAGCTGAAATCCCCTGCAATCGTGGCTGCGGAACGCGGCAAGGACGTGCAGGATGTGACCCCTTACTGGGAGCGGAGGAAGAATGGCTAAGAAACAGTCCAACACACTTCGCATCAAGCTGGTAAAAAGCGGCATCGGTTACACCGAACGCACCAAACGAACACTCAAAGCTCTTGGCTTCCACAATCTCAACCAGGTGGTTGAGCATGAGGATAACGAGGCGCTGCGCGGTATGCTGACAAAGGTCTCTCATCTGGTAGAGATCGTGTCGGACACTGAGGAGAAGTAAGCATGCAATTACATGATCTCAAACCGAACGAAGGCGCAAAGAAAGCGCGCAAGCGTATAGGTCGCGGCACTGGTAGCGGCGCTGGCAAGACAGCCGGTCGCGGTACCAAGGGCCAGAACTCACGCAATGGCGGCGGTGTGCGCCCTTATCATATGGGCGGCAACCTGCCATTCTTCCGCAAACTGCCTTTCTTGCGCGGTGAGGGTTTTACCCCACGCAACCGCGTACGCTACGCGGAAGTAAACCTGGATTCACTGCAAGGCTTCAAAGCCGGTGACGAAATCACCCCCGAGAGCCTCAAAGCTGCCGGACTTTTGAAAGGCAAAGATCTGCCCATCAAAATCCTGGGACGTGGTGATATCAATGTTGCCCTGAAATTCAAGGCTCACAAGGTGACAGAAGGCGCTCGCCAGAAGATTGAAGAAGCTGGCGGAACTATCGAAACTTTGGCACTGTCGTAGCTAAGAGGAGATAAGTGATGAAACGATCATCCTGGCGTTACCTGTGGAAATCCGAGGATATCCGCAACAAGCTTTTGATTTCGCTGTTACTGCTGGCGATTTATCGTCTGGCAGCCAACATTCCAGTCCCCGGCATTAACCGTGCCGCTGTTGCCGCGCTTTCGCAGCAAACTGGAGCTGGTGGTAACCTCGTGAACTTGCTTGATCTGCTTTCTGGCGGAGCTGTTTCCAGATTCTCTGTGCTTGCCATGGGTGTCTACCCGTATATCACTGCCCAAATTATCCTCCAACTGCTCACGCCGGTAATCCCCGCGTTGGAACAGAAAATGAAGGATGATCCCCGCGAAGGTCGGATCTGGATGGAAAAATGGACCGTAATCCTGACCATCCCGATGGCTCTTCTCTCGGCTTTTGGGCAAATTAACATCTTCAACTCAATGCTGGGCGGCAGCACGGTCATCGAGCAGTGGGGTTTCTCAGGAGCCCGACTGTTACCGACCCTCACCGCCATCATCAGCATGGTTGGCGGTACGATGTTTGGCATCTGGATTGGACAACTGATTTCTGAATATGGCTTGCGCAACCAAGGTCTCTCCCTGATTATTTTCGCGGGTATCGTTTCGCGCTTCCCGGTCACGATTGCTCAGATGTTCAATGCAAAGGAAGCCTGGTGGGTTTTCCTGGTGGTGCTTGTCGTCTTTGTCCTGACCATTCTGGCGATTGTTTACGTCCAGGGAGGTCGGCGCAACATCCCGGTGCTGTTCCCAGGGCGGCGTGTCGGCAACCGTATGTCTATGCCGGTCCGCAGCCAATTGCCCCTGATGGTCAACATGGCTGGCATGATACCGATCATTTTTGCCCAGTCTTTCCTGACCTTCCCGGCGATTCTGTCCTCATTCTTTATCAATGCTCAGACAAAATGGGTTAACAGCTTCTCCAATTGGGTCTATAAAGCCTTTGGTGGAGATACCTGGTGGTATCCGCTTATGTTCTTCATCCTGGTCGTGGCATTT
>JAYFQB010000357.1:0-1983 GCA_034927385.1 Anaerolineaceae bacterium
ATCTTCAATCGCTCCCATTATGAGGACGTGCTGGTCGTCAGAGTGCGCAACCTTGCCCCAAAAGAAGTCTGGTCCAAACGCTATGACCACATCAAAAACTTCGAAAAAATGCTAACGGATGAGGGCACAACCATCCTGAAACTCTTCCTCAACATCGACCTGCAGGAGCAGGCTCAGCGTTTCCTCGCGCGCGTGGAAGACCCCACCAAAACGTGGAAGTTCAACCCCGGGGACCTCGAAGAGCGCCAGCTTTGGCAACAATATATGGAGGCTTACGAGGATGTGCTCAACAAAACCAGCACGGACTACGCGCCCTGGTATGTCATCCCAAGCAATAAAAAATGGTATCGTAATTTGTTAGTCGCCAACATCCTGCGTGACACGCTCAAGGGGTTCAAGATGAGCTATCCTGAACCGCCGGCTGATCTCGAGGGTTATCACAAGAAATTGCTCGAAATGACCCTCTCAAAAGAGGGTTGATGATCACAGAATTTGTACGGACTGCGCCAGAAACGGTTCTGGTGGGTCAACTTCGGCGGGACTACATCCTTCCGCTTGAACTTCCCCCTTCCCTCGACATTCTGGGAGGCAACCTGGCGTATGCCGCGGCGGCGCTTGCTTCGTGGGGCGGCAAGGCGGGGCTGCTTTCACGCGTCGCTGCTGACTTTCCCCTGGATTGGCTGGATCGTTTTGAGGCGCTTGGCTTCTTCCCGGAGGGCGTTCGCCCGGTTTCAGAGCCGATTCCCCCGCTTTTTTTTGTTGAATACGGCGAAGGAAACAAGCCCAGCTTCGATAATCCGATCACTCATTTCGCTGAACGCCAGTTGCCTTTCCCTCCTGAGCTGATTGGCTATCAACCGCGCCAGAAATACTGCAGCAAGGTGGACTATCAGGCTGAATCCTTCCGCGTTACCGATATGCCGCGATCCTACCTGGAAGCAGGTGCAGCCCATATCTGCCCAATTGACTACATCTCGCATAAAACCCTGCCTTCCGTGCTCAAAGGGGGCATGGTCCATACCGTAACTATGCGTGCCTGCTCCTGCTATATGGACCCGATTTTCTGGGAGGATATTCGCGGCTTGATCACAGATCTAACCGCATTCATGATGACGGATATCCAGGCGCTGAAGCTCTTTCAGGGGCGAAGCATGGACCTTTGGGAAATCGCGGATCACCTGGCGAATTATGGGCCTGAGGTCATCCTGATCCAGACGAGGGATGAAACCACGTATATATACGACCGCATGCGCCACAAACGTTGGATCATTCCCGCCTACCGCGCGAAAATCAACGACCCAACGGGCATGCTGGATGCCTTCGATGGCGGTTTCCTGGCGGGTCTTCAAAAATCCCACGACCCGTTGGAAGCCGGGCTTTACGGCAGCATCAGTGCCGCGGTGGCAGGGGAAGGCAGCGGACCGTTCTTTTTGTTGGAGTGTTTGCCCGGGCTAAAAGAGATGCGCCTCGACGTGCTGCGCCAGCAGATTATTGAGGCGTAGCCGGAGTCACCGGGCTTTGGGGCAACAATCTGATCTCGTAAAGGTGCTCCCAGTTTTTGCCAGTAAGGTAGAGCCTGTCGTTGATCGCGTCATAAGCGATGCCGTTGAGCACTTCACCTTGCTCCGAAAGATTCTTTTCAAGGCGCAATCCGCTCAGGTCGATCAGGCTGATCACATTCCCATCTTCCGGATTGATTACCACGACCGTATCGGTTAGGTACACATTAGCAAACACCAACCCATTGATGTATTCCAGCTCATTAAGATATTCAACCGACTGATCATGGTAGCTTACGTTATCTTGCCGAACAACCTGCATCGTGCCGGGGTCGAGCCAATAAAGTGAGTTGCTCCCGTCGGAAAGGATCAGGGCTGAGCCGTCTGTGGTGAGCCCCCAACCCTGGGTCTGATAATTAAAAGTGCGCAGCAGCTCGAAAGAGGCGGCGTCATAAACGAAGCCGGTGTTTTCCTTCCAGGTGAG
>JAYFQB010000206.1:0-4290 GCA_034927385.1 Anaerolineaceae bacterium
GACTCTCTCGGATGAGGCGATCGCGTTTTGCATTTCGGCGTAGACCCTTGCCAGGTCCTGGATAGGCCAGAGCATCATCATAATGTAGGAGATAAACGCCTGCAGCATGCCGACCGTCAGGGTTTCACCCGCAACCTGCAGACCGCCTTGCCAGAGGATCAGGACCAATGAGATGGCACTGATGGTCTGGATGGTTGGCAGATAGATGGCAGAGAGCAAAACAGCACGGTAGCTCTCCTGGTACATGTTCGTTGAGAGCACCTTGAAGTCGTCCAGGTTTTTTGACTCGCGACGCAGCGCTTTGACCACTCTGACGCCGGTGATGTTCTCGTTTAGTGATGCTGTCATCTTCGAGTTTGCCTTGCGCGATTGACGGTAATGATGGTAGATCTTCACGCGGAACTTGAAGGATACATAGATCATGACAGGCAGTGAGAGGATGGCAATCAGAGCCAGCCGCGAGTTGAGCTGAAGCATGAAATACACCGCAAAACTAATATTTGTCACCGCCCAAATCGTATCCAACACACCCCAGGTTAGCAGGTCTGCCATTTTCTCGGTGTCCGAGGTCACGCGCGACATAATCCAACCGAGCGGAGTCTTGCTGAAATATGAGAGCGACAAGCTTTGGAGGTGGCGGAAGAGCTTCTTGCGGAAATCGTAGCGCAATTGCTCACCAAGCAGACCCATGATGTAAATCATGACAAAAAACCCGGCTACCTGGACCAAAACCACCATTACGTAGTTGCGGAATAAGCCGATCATCACCGGCAGGTTAGCCGCAATGATGCCCTCATCGATGATGCGCTTGTTAAGAATGTTATAGTAGGCGTCCAGATATGACACCCAGGCAATCCCAAGAATGGAGAGCAGCATTAGCTTCCAATACGGTTTCAACGACTTCATCAGCCGTCCAACAACGCCGCTTTTTAAGTTGACGACGTCGTCAAGTTCTTCTTCATCAAATTGGTTCGACACTGTTAATTTCCTCTTGCAGGGCACTATCAATCCGAGCCTGGATGTCGTAAATGTCCTTATAAATTCCGTCCTGGTTGAGCAAAGAATTATGCTCACCCATTTGTACGATCTTCCCCTTGTCAAAGACCAGGATCAGATCAGCATTCATGATGCTCTGAATACGATGCGCGATAATGAATGTGGTGCGGTTGGTCATCAGGCTGTCCAACGCAGCCCGGATTTGAACCTCGGTCTCCATATCGACAGACGAGGTTGAATCGTCCAGGATCAGGATGCGGGGGTTGATCAGCAGCGTGCGGGCAATCGCCAGCCGCTGTTTCTGACCGCCCGAAAGCGTGACGCCGCGTTCACCGACAAGGGTGTCGTAGCCGTGCTTGAAACCCAAAATGACGTCATGAATCGCGGCTTCGCGGGCTGCCTCTTCGATCTCTTCCTGGGTGACCTCGCGGTGGATTCCGTAGGTGATGTTATCGCGGATTGAGCAGGAGAACAGGAACGGTTCCTGTTCCACGATGCCAATTTGCGAACGCAGGAACTCGCGCGAATACTCGTTCAGGTTCACGCCATCCAGCAAAATCCGCCCCGATGTCACATCGTAAAATCGCGGCAGAAGGTTTACCAGAGAGGTTTTGCCTGAGCCTGTCGAGCCGAGCAGAGCCACCACCTGACCAGCTTCACAAGTGAAACTGACGTCATCCAGCACGGTGAAATCTTTTTCGTAGGCGAAGCTGACTGTATCAAAAGTGATCTGCCCCTTGACGCTGTCTTCGGGCTGGTAGGTGCAGGATGTCATGTCTTCTTCGGGGGCTTTGAGCACAACCGAGATACGATCATACGAGACCAAAGCGCGGGAAGTGTCGATGATCAGGCGTCCGAGGTTGCGGATAGGCCAGATCAGCCAGCCTAAAAGACCGCTGAAGCTGATGAAGTCACCGATGGTCATGAGGTTATTCAAAACCATAGTGGCAGCGTAGAAGGTGCTGCCTACATTTTGGGCGGAACAAATGATGTCCGAAAGAGGCCAAAACAAGGCGTGCATCCAGTTGAACTTCTTGCCGAGGCGCAACTTTGCGGCGTTTTCCTTGTCGAACTTTTCGATTTCGTATTCCTGCCTTGCGAACGCTTTAACCACCCGGATACCGCTGAGGTTTTCCTGGAGATCGGTGGTCAGGATTGCGCCTTGTTCCTGGTAGGCTTCATAGGTCTTGGAGAGCCGTTTGAAGAAGATGATGGAGACCACCAGGACAATTGGGATGATGATGATTGAGACAAACGCCAGGCGCAGGTTCATCCGGGCGATGGCGGCAAATGAGATGATAAAGATCATCACGATTCGCCCCACGCCGATAGCCTGATCGGCAAAGAACCGCCGCAAGGTGTCCACGTCGGAGGTGGCGCGTTCAAGCAGGTCACCGGTTTTCGACTCGGAATGATAGCTGTAGGAAAGCCGCTGAATATGATCGAAGAGGTAATCGCGCAGCCGACGGGTGGTGTTTTCGGCGGAGAAGTTTGCCATCCAACTGCTCATGAAACTTGAGAGTGCCTGGAGGGCAATCAGCGAGCCGAAAGTCAACGCTTCGAGCGTCAACTCCTGCCCGATGAGTTTTTCGTTCATTAATCGGTCAATAAAATTGCCCAGGAAGATGTACATGCCGGTGCGGGCAAAGGCAGCCAGGGCAAGGAAAACCGTCGAGACGAAATAATGAAAATGATAACCGTGCATTAAATGCCACAGGCTCAGCAGCTTATTATTTGTGCTGAGCACTTTGGTCATATCCAGAGCGACATAGGGTTCTTTTTGCTTTCTCACTTTTACTCCAAAACAGTCAAAACACGGAATTAGTTTTGCACTGACGAACTAAAAAGTATAAACGGCTGAGTAATCAGAGTCAAAGGTTTTTACAATTTTGCCAAATTGTGTCTTTACATGTTCGAATCGGATGTTTTGTAAATGGACAGCCCTCTATCTGTTTGATAGGTAGGCGAGCGTATGGTTGATGACCTTCTCCTGCTCATTTGCCAACAGGATCACATGCGGGGACTCTTTCAGAATGACCAGCTCGAGTTCTTTGGAAGCGAGTTTCGTTTTTATGAGCTCACTTGCAGAAAGAGCTACGGTTGCATCTTTCACGCTAAAAAAAGCCAGGGTAGGCTGTGTAACTTTGCCTAACGCTTTTCGGGTTGTTTTTTGGAGCCTCAATAACTCGACTACTCCCTTGAGGGGGTAGACGTTGTAGCCTTTCCAAAGCAGGTCATCCTTGCTGTTTTTCTTTGCGAGATATTTCATCACATATTGCAGGACATACGCCCCACGCATCCGGCGGACAGACAGCGCGGGGGCGTAAAGCAATAGACCATTGATCTCGGCGTGTTCTGCCGCCAAAAGCAGGCAAAGCAGCCCGCCCATCGATTCCCCTCCAACCCAAACGTGATCACACTGCTTCAGCAAATTTTGATAGGCTATTTCGGCAGTTTGCAGCCAATCCTGCCAGTGGACCTTGTTCAGGTCGTCAGGATGCGTGCCGTGCCCGGGCAGTAATGGCGCGCTGACGGTGTAGCCGGCTGCGCGCAGGCTCTCGCCCAAAGGGCGCACTTCGGCTGTGGAAGCGGTGAAGCCATGCAGCAGCAGGACGCCCGTTTTTCCGCCTTGAAATTCAAAAGAATCGCCATCTAATTCCGGGTGAATCATGTAATTCTCGATCATAAGTCCCTCACAAGATAATTGTAACAAAATCTTCGCGGGGATTGTCGGATTGGGCTTGGTTTGCGTTCAAATGTTGGTAGTCAAAGGAAATCCGGAGAGCAGATTTTCATGGAGCAGAATCAGATGGGCACGGCGTCCCACCATGGGAGACTATGCACTTCCGTGCCGCTGCCTGAACATTCAACACCTGCATGGCTTGTTGTCCTACCTTTTTCGTCTGTCAATTGTTGACGCAGGCGTCAACCCTACGAAAAGATCCCCGTTATAACCGGTTGATGCAGGCAATCATTCACACGAAAGGATCCTCGTAGGGGACGGGCTTGCCCGTCCCGAAATGTGACCGAACGAGACGAATCTCGTGATAACCGGTTGAATCAGGAAATCAATCACACGAAAAGATCCTCGTTATGACCGGTTGACGCAGGCACTCAATCACACGAAAGGATCCTCGTTATGACCGGTTGACGCAGGCGTCAACCCTACGAAAAGATCCCCGTTATGACCGGTTGACGCAGGCGTCAACCCTACGAAAAGATCCCCGTTATGACCGGTTGACGCAGGCAGTCAATCACACGAAAAGATCCTCGTAGGGGACGGGCGTGCCCGTC
>JAYFQB010000094.1:0-5246 GCA_034927385.1 Anaerolineaceae bacterium
TCCAAGAATATTTGTCTCAATAACAGACCGGATTTTGTCTTGCGGGATCTCCCAGGAATTAGCCTGTTCGGTTGAAATGCCTGCGTTATTGATCCAAATGTCAATATCACCAAACCTTGATTTACTTGACATCCATAAGGCTTCTATTTGGTCAAATTGGGTAACATCACAGGCAAATCCTGCAATTTGATTCTTCGGAAATTCTGTCTCAAGTTTAGCAACAGAATTACTGACAGATACAGTCGATCTTCCGCTGATCACCACATTACAATCATTTTTCAAAAACTCACGCGCAAGCGCGAAGCCTATTCCACGAGTGCTTCCAGTAATTACGATTGTTTTCATAGATACCTTAGTAAATTTGGGGATATGGTGTCCATATAATAGGTGAATATTCCTTTAGAGTATATTCTATGTATAAATGGTCTAAATTCAAATCAAGTACAGGATTTGCTCAACTGTATTGCCCCCCCCATTTTGTGCCTGGCTTGGGAGGAAATGATATTTACCTTGGGAAGTAGGGCATGACCCAGCCCCCCAGGAAAAAGCCAAGCAAATTGGCGATTAGGGCAAGCAAAACCGCTCTGCCACTCAGTTCAATCTCTCTAAACGCAAAGTAATATACTCCTGCTTCCACCAGTATTACGCTGACGATGTAAAAGACCAACATAAAGAAATCGCCCTTGACTTGGATCGGATGCACAAGCAAGCTGCTCACAATGCTGTGGATGACCAGATTAAGGATGAAGAAGCCGATCCAACTCATTTTGTCGCGCATGCCGAACAGAAAAAAGACAGTCCCTTCCAGCACCAGGGTCAACATTACGCGACCCGCCACAGAAAGCGGCGCTCGCCAACCCGGCTCACCATAGACCAGCGTGCCTTCCTCCAAGTTCAGTGTCATCAAGCGCTTGTCTACACGCATTTCAGGATCCCTTGAGATCGGCAGCTCGTAGGAGTATTGTGTGGATCGAACGATCAGTTTTGCGCCGATGAAGTCTTCGTCGAATCTGCCAGGCTGACGTTGATAGTAATAATTGTAGTAAGTTTCCCAGTAACGCGAAGTACGCTCCATCTCGAAAGGTTCGGGCAGTTCGCTGCTTCGGAATTGAATGAATAGCTTGAGGTCTTTAGGCGCATTGATAACAAAAACCACAAGCCCCGGCGTTCGCACCTCGCTCGCGGAAACTGCTCCAATGGGGAGAAAGACAGTGTTAACAAGCGCCAAAACGGCAAAAACCAGGTACCCTCTTCTCTTCTTGCTCCTAATAATGTTATCTTTTATAAGTCGGAACAGCTCAGTTCTACATTAATGACTAAGGATGACACAAACAAAAAAAAGCGGCTCAGGCTGCCAGAAAAGAAAAGCCCTTCGAAGAATGAAGGGCTTTTCACAACAAATCGACGATTAACTGTGTTTGGCTTCGAAATCCTTCAGGAAATCGACCAAAGCATCCACGCCATCCTTGGGCATGGCGTTGTAAATTGAGGCACGCAGACCGCCAACCGATTTGTGACCCTTAAGGTTATCGAACCCAGCAGCTTTCGTCGCAGCCACCACCTCAGCATCCAGCTCGGCACTTTCGGTCACGAAAGGAATATTCATAAGTGACCGGTCTTCTTTCACGACGGTGCCCTTGAACATTTTGCTGTTGTCGAGGAAGTCATAAAGAGGCTGAGCTTTCGCGATGTTGATCTGCTTCATGGCTTCCAGACCGCCCAGTTTCTTGAGGTATTTGAAAACCTTACCGCAGACGTAGATCGCCCAGCAGTTCGGCGTGTTGTACATGGAGCCGTTCTCTTCGTGAATATCGTAACGCAAATAGGTGGGGATTTTCTCATCGAGATCGGAGCGGATCAGGTCTTCGCGGATAATGGCGATTACCAACCCGGCAGGACCCACATTCTTCTGCACACCGCCATAAATCAGCCCGTAATCGCTGACGTTGACAGGTTTGGAGAGGAACATCGAAGATTGATCCGAAACCAGGATTTTTCCCTTGGTGTTGGGGAGTTTTTGGTAGGTTGTGCCGTGGATGGTTTCATTTTCGCAAATGTAAACATAATCGGCATCTTCTGAAATTGGCAGATCCGAAACGTCCGGAATGTAGCTGTAATTCTTGTCTTTGCTGGAAGCAACCAGATTGATTTTGCCGAATTTTTTCGCTTCAGCATAGGCTTTGTTGGACCAGTTGCCGGTGACGATGTAATCCGCGACGCCGTTTTTCATCAGGTTGAGCGGAATCATGGCAAATTGCAGCGTGGCGCCGCCTTGAATGAAAAGAACTTTGTAATTGGAGGGGATGTTCATCAGCTCGCGCAGGTCAGCTTCGGCTTCATCAATGATGCCTTGGAAAACCTTGCTGCGATGGCTCATTTCCATCACGTTCATGCCTGAACCCTTATAGTTCATAAACTCATCGCGGATTTCTTCCAGGACGGGTTCGGGTAAAGTGCTTGGCCCAGCTGAGAAATTATAGATACGGTCGTACTTCATATTAAAAGCTCTCTCCTTTTTAGGTCGTATTCCGTTAGTGATCTGCTTAGCACAAAACTTACATTAACTCCTCACGGAGTCGGTAAATTATCTGTTCAAATCTTAACCGCCAAACGAGGAAAGGTCAAGCACTTTTGCCGTGACTGGGACCAAAAAGCAAGTAATCCCTGGAGGTTTTATAATAGGAGCATGGCAAAAACAGTCAAAGGGCGACAACAAGTTTGGGAACTGCTCGAAACTGTCGGCAGAGGTGACGCCGGCGAGGTCATGCGCGTGAAGGCGCAGCCTGGCAAAGAGCAAGGTGTCATGAAACGCCCGGTCCAAAACGTCTCGGGAGGCACAATCGTGCGCCAGGCAAGGCAGATCGAGAATGAGGGCAGGGTGTTGGCACTGTTGGACGGCATGGACGTGGACCGGAACGGTCGAAAGGCTCACACGCCCCTGCTCATGGACCAAAGCATCGAAGGCACATCCTCATCAGCCAACCTGTTCATCATCAGCGAGGAGGTTCCGGGCGTCTCAGTCTCAGACCTGCTCCGGCGCAGGATGCAGGGAGGTTCGCCAATCTCTCAGGTTATCGTCCTGAAGGTCCTGGCAGCGGCTTTCCAATTGCTGCAAAAGGTTCACGAAAAAGGTGTCGTCTGGAATGATGTCAAGATGGACCACATTTTCTGGGACGCCGAAAACAACACCCTCTCCTTCATCGACTGGGGCAACAGCCTTGACCTAAAAACCGAGCCGTCGGAAGATAACGTAAGCCCCATGCTGGACTATCGTCAACTGTTGGAAGAAGGTCGAACGCTGATGGAGCAGACCGCCCCCGAGCTAATCGGTGACACAGGCTGGCCTATGAGCGCGAGCAACCTCAAACCACAGGATATAGCCCACCTTCAAATGCGGGTGGAATACATGGAAACCTACCTTTCGATGCGTATCATCGAATACAAACTTCTCTACAGCCGCTACCTGAAGAGTTTGGATTCGCTGGATGGCTTGAGGCAAACCCTGGACCTGACCCATGCCCTTTTGCATCTCGGGGTGGAAGTGGAAACCGCCGATTTGCTTTCCGCCTGCCAGAACTACCTGTTGGGCTTGTTGGACCGCGGGGAGGATGCCGAAGCGCGGCAAGCCTACCAGATGATTGAAGCGGAACTGCGAGATAACCTCACTCCGAGCTGGCAACTGGCTGGGTACCTACTCGCTCAATTTGAAGCAAGCGATCCGCAAATGATGGCAAAGCTGCTCCACGCTGTGTTTGAGAACAATTGGGTCGATGCCGCCTGGATTTACCAGGAGAGCTTCCTGAAGCGCCAAGCAGTCCCAATTACCGATTCCGTCATCAATTCTATGCGCAGTTTGCAACTTAATTTAAAACCATACGCTCTAATTTACTCCGACATCGAATCTTTACGCCAGCAAACAGAGCGTTGGCTTGAAACAGCCATCCAGAAGAATCTCGACTCTGAGTCCATCACCACCCTCAAGAATCTGACCATCCGCGTCAGCCAAATTCAGGAAAACTGGGGGGTGCTCCAGCCTGGCGAAAAACTGGGAGATAAGTTCCTCCTGTTGCGCCAGACTTTGGAACACTACGCCGCCCTCCAATTGCGCCCCGTTACCGACCTGCAAACCTCCCTCCTCGCGGCAATGTCGCGAATCCGGGATATTTACCGCGCCTGGGCATCAAGCGATTTAGCCGCTGCCCGCAAGCAAACCAGGGAGCTGTTTCTGATTGAGCCCAGCCTTGGTTACCTGCCGGAGCTCGAAGCCGACTTCGCCAAAATGATCGACTGGTTGGAAATGCTGCACGAAGGTCCCGCCCAACAGAAGCCGGTCAACAGGTTCTCCGAGGAGTTACTTGCATCGCTTCCGCCCATCGCTTCGCGGCTTGGCGAAGCGCCCTGGCTCACCTTACTGCTACATGCCTTGCAAGTTATGAAAGACGCTCAAGCCATTGAGAACCTGCGCGAAGAAGCCCGCCTGGGTCAGTGGCCTCTGAAGTGGATGGACCTTCAGTCTCTCCACCTGGACATCGCCAAATCAGTTCGGGAAACAATCCGATTGGATGCCCCACAAAAAGCCAGTCTTGATGAATTCCATCACGCGTTACGGGCATCAGTAATGCCCAGCCTGGCTTTACACAAAATTCGCCAGTATCTGCCGGCGTTCCACCAGGCATACTCGGAGTTGGCGGCTGCTTTTGCCGCGCTTTTCTCGCAGCTCCATGGTGAGCTTCCCCTGCCAGAAGTAGGACTCTTCCCGTTGGAAGATCAGGCGCAGGTTACGCAGGTGCTCAAGGTTCTAACCGCCGTTCGCGCTTGGAAGGACCACATTCGGTCCGGAGACCCTGCGAAATTTGCCTTTCCGGCAGAATTAACCCGCGCCTGGCAAATCCCGGCTGAAATCCAAAACGAGGATCAAGTGTGGCGAAGCCAGATCCTGCCCAAGCTGACTGAGATAAAACAAAAACGCTGGGAAGATTTTCCGGTAGACCCCCCTGCCGCCAGCTCCACCGACCTGCTGGAGGTTTCACGCTCGGCGTTGGCGAGGCTTCAAGCCGGCTGGAAACGAATCCCCGAGCAGGGGCTTTACCCGGAGCTGATCCAGGAAATGATCTACCAAACCGACACAGCCCAGGCTAATTTTTTCCAATACTGGGCGGCTCAACAGCAGGGCAAAAGCGTGGTGTCCCGTTGGCTATGCGTAAATTATAAGGCGAATTTCAGCGAGATCAACCAAAGTTTGCTCC
>JAYFQB010000057.1:0-4026 GCA_034927385.1 Anaerolineaceae bacterium
ATGCTGCCTGTGATGGAGGACCGCACTCTCGCGCTGCGAGCGGCAGAAGGCAGCCTGAGTGTCAGCGAGTTGTTGATGTTCTCCGCGGTCTGCGGCGCGGGGCTGGACGTTATCCCCCTGCCCGGGGATACGACGCCTGAAGAGCTTTATCCGATTTTGCTGGACCTCGGGGGGCTGGCGTTGCGTCTGAATAAACCCCTTACCGCGCGGCTGATGCCCATACCGGGCAAGCAGGCGGGGGAGCTAACTTGTTTCGACTTTGGCTATTTTGCCAATAGCCGTGTTTTGCCGCTGCGAACGCAGCAGGTTTCGGGGTTGATGAGGGGAAATGAACGGGTTTGGCTGCCCCAGCGGGATGCTTAGGGCTGAATTTCGCGGACCTGTTTGTAATTGACGATCATCAGGTTGGTGTCGCAGTTGCCGGTGATGCTGAGAAAGGTCTGGGCGGATAACGCCTGACCGCTGCCATCGAAGAGTTGGATGGTAATTCTGCCTTCCCGCACGCGCAGATTCTCGAGCACGAAACCAAAACCCGACTGTCCGTATACTGTGACATCTCCCGAGACGCTGGTTTGATCGACGGTGCTGCCGCCATACGTGCCGCCGAGTTTCACCGTCAGCCCGCTCACAGGGGCTTCACGCAGGTCCACCACTTCGCCGCCGATGAATAGGTATTGTTCGCAGGTGTACTGCGGGAAAAGCATCGAATTTGGGTAGCCTTTGGGCATGCCTTTGATGACGAAGGGCATCGGCTTTTCGGTCGGAGTGAGCGTTTGGGTGGGGGTGAGGGTCGGTTCCGGGGTCCTGGTGGCGGAAGGCTGAGGCGTACGTGTGGATGTGGGCGTGTTCTGCTGGAACGGGGTGGAATCCTGGCTTGTTGGGAGAGGTTTTGTTGTTTCTGTCTGCGGAATCAGGGCAGTTGGTTTCGGTTCCAGCGGGTTGGGCAGGATGCCGATCATCATGAGCAGGACTGCCAGCACTAATGCCAGCATGAGGACGCCAATTACGATGCTGCCGCAGCCTGTCGATTTTTTGGGCGGCTCCATGCGCACCGCCATCGGGCGGGCGGGGGTGTTGGAACGGCGGGCAACTGGACGGTTCTGAGGACTCACGGGACCTGAATGACTATCTGTGAATTGGCTATTGCCGTGCTAAGCCAGACCTCAAGCGCCTTTGTCTGGAGCGAAATGCGCGCGTCGGTCGTTAGGAGGTGGGCATCTTCATGCGCCTGGACTTCGATGATGTGGTAGCCGATTGTGGACTGAATGATCTCTGAACGACCGCCAACTTCAAGGCTAAACGCGGCAGCTTCGACTTCGGGGTAGAGCAGGTAGCCTCGCGGGAACCATCCCAACTCGCCGCCTGATTCAGGGCTATATTCCCAGGCTAATTTGCCGAAGTCTGTGCCGCTGGCAAGGCTTATCTGGGCACGTTGGGCGCCTTCTTGGGTTAGGGCGAAGATTTGCCGCGCCCGCACCTGTTCCACCGCTCCAGGGATGGAGGCGGCGATTTGGTCGCGCTGCCAGGCGGCAGCAGAGGCAAGCTCCAGCGCCATGCGAAACTCGTTGTCATCATAGTGATTGTTGGTGAGCCAGTCCGAGAAAGCACTCCCGGAGCCCAAGCCAGCAATCAGAGCATCAATTTTTGCCTGGAGGTCGTCGGCGCTGAGGGAGTAGCCGCCTTTGTGGGCTTCCTGCGCCAGAAGTTGCTGTTCGATCAGGAAGTTGATCACGGTTTGGCTAATCGCGGCATCGTCGGGTTTTACCGCCTGGTCGGCAAGCGAATCGCGGTAACGCCAGACTTCGTTGTTGAAGTAGCTCAAGGGGATGACTTCCCCGTTGACGGTCGCCGCAGCAGGAATTGATGTTGGGGTGGGCTCGAGGGTGGCGGTGGCGGTGCTGGCGACTGCACTTGGGATGGTTATTTCAGGGCTGGGGGTGGCAGGCGGGGTTTGAGGATTTTGGCAACCGGCGGACACAAGAAGCGCTGTGGTAATGACCGCCAGCGCGAGAGAAGTTACAGGTTTTCGCAGAAACATGCGCTTATTATACTCATTCTTGGTTTATGCTCCATAGAATGATAACGCCGGTGTCTTGCGAAGCACCCCAACGCGCAAGCGCGTGTGGGCAGACCGGGCCCGGTATTTGACCTTCAGATCTACACTATCGTCCTCTCAACTTTTCGACCTGGAAACACAATCTACATATGGAGATTATGAGACATTACAGGTGTATACTATCCATATACCCGGGAATTAATGGCAGGAATTGGTACTATAATACGAAAACAAAAGGTAATTCAGACATTTATGATGAATGAAGAAAGATTAAAACAGATATTGGATGCGGAGGAGCAGGCACAAACGCTTTATGAGAGAGCAATACAAGAAGCTGACTCCTTGCCGGAGCAAGCTGAACGCAGAGTGCAGGACCTGCTTGAGGAAACAAGGCAAAAGGCTGAGCTTGATAGTGCTCGCTTGACTGAAGAAATTATCAATCCAACAATTATTGATGAAATTATCAATGAGTATGCCGAAAGAACCTCTCATATAGATGCTTTAGCCCAGATAAACCTGCCAAAGGCTGTCGATTATATCGTTCAGGCATTATTAGGGACAACACAAAAAGCATGAACCTAAGTAGCGTTAGCGCTTATGCCAACGTACACACGCGTGTTCGCGGTATGATTGGCAATCTGCTGAGCGAGGAAACGATCGCAAGGTTAAGCGCTTCCCCCGATCTGAGTACGCTGATCACGAAACTGGATGAATCAAGCTATGGCCCCTACCTTACCGACTCACAGGAGGTCAATAAGTCATCTCGCAGGGCAGCTTACGAAATCCGCAAAAAACTAACTCATGATTACAGTATTATCATCAAGCACGGCCCGTCATTCGCGCGACCCTTGCTGATCCAGCTGTTTAAGCTCTACGAAGTTGACAATTTGAAGGCGGTATTGCGCGGTATCGAGGTTGGGGAAAACTGGGAGAAAATCCGCTACACTTTGTTTCCCATCGAAAACTACCCCACCTTGCCTTTTGAGCAGATGGTTCAACAAGGTACGGTCGACTCTGCAATCACTCTGCTTCACAACACCGAATATGAAGCAGATTTGAAACTATCATTATCACGATATCATGAAGAAAAAAGCCTGTTCCCGGTTGAGGTGGCAATAGATTTGAATTATTGGCACACACTCTGGGATCAGATTGACTCACTTCCCCACGAGGACGAAAAGATCGCTCGAAAACTCATTGGATTGATGGTTGATAAAAACAACCTGACCTGGGCAGCTCGTTACCGATATTATTACCATTTTTCAGAGAGTGAAATCATCAATTACACGTTGCCTTTTGGTTATAAAGTTTGTGACGATGACATCAGGGCCATTGCAATGGACAGGAACCCGTATCAGCTTCTGGCGGATATTTATCCTGCAATCAGCCAGGAAGGCACGTTGGATGCTAAAAGTACAAGCAAGTGGCAGCTAAATGAAACGCTTTTCATGCGATTGATCTATTCAACATGCAAGAAAGTCTTTTCGAACGGTGCTTTCACGATTGGATTACCACTAGCCTATTTACTTGTGTTGGAAATGGAGATACAAGATCTGACCTTGTTATTCGAGGCAAAATCTCTGGAAATGCCGGTGGAGCAATTCGCGCCCTAGCTTATTCACAAACTACCACACTTGATGAAAGCCTGATCTGAGGATTATTACGATGAAATGGTATCCCGAACGCATGTCGGAAGTTGAAATTGAAATCCCTAATCATTATGCCAGAAGGGTAACAGAACTGCTGGCAGATGAAGGATTTCTACAGATGGAAGATATCAGTTACTTGCACTCGGAGGGAAGTGAAACCAGTGGCTCAAACTGGCAATTAAAGACAAACCAGTTTGCAAACCTTGAGAAACAGATTCTGGACGCCATGCGGACTCTGGGCATTGACGCGCGTCAACCACCTGACACACACATCAAGATGATCTCAGAACCTGACGAAATTAAACCCTTTATAGACAAATT
>JAYFQB010000088.1:0-13380 GCA_034927385.1 Anaerolineaceae bacterium
AAATCGCGTCCCCAACAACCGCCATCTCGAGCTCGGGGATGTAGAAGAGCACCGACCCGGGGTTGTGCCCCGAAACCTCGCGCACTTCCACAAGTTTGCGGGAGCCAGCGGGAGAAACGTCCAGCCACATGGCTTGGATCAGTGGGATATCCAGCCTGGGTATGGGGTTAACTTGCATGCCCATTTTCATACTTTCCGGCTGAGCGGCAGCCCAGGCGTAACTTTCGCGGTTCATGGCAACCAGCAGAGGCGGCGAGAACGACTCGCTCAGCTCTTTTGCGCCAGCCGTATGGTCAAAATGCCCATGCGTCAGCCAGATCTGGCGGAGCTGCCAACCCTGTTCGTTCGCCAGGCGCAGTTGGCTCTGCGGCTCGAAGCTCGGGTCAATCACCACACAATCCCCGGAGCTGTTATCCACGAGGAAGTAAACATTGTTTTCAAGGGGTCCCATCACGGCAACATGAATTGAAAGAGTCATGGTTTTTACTCCTCGTGAACCTCAGCCAGGAATTCTTCAATGCGCCTGACGCCGCGCGGCAGGTCGGACAAACTGCGTAAGCTTTGTCCCTCCACCACAACATCGTCCTCAATCCTCACGCCATACCTGCCCGGAAGATAGATACCGGGTTCAATGGTAAAGACCATCCCGGGTTCCAGCAGTAAAGGATTTCCCTGGTAGATGAAAGGCGGTTCATGAGCTTCCATCCCAAGCCCGTGCCCGGTGCGGTGGGTAAAAAATTCGCCGTATCCTCCTGCCGCGATGACTCCTCTGGCGAGGGTGTCCACCTCACCTGCCCGCATGCCCCTTCTGCCGCCCAAGCGGGCAGCCGCGTTAGCCTGTTCAACCAAAACCGCGATCCGCTTCATCTCTTCGTTGGGTTCGCCGCAGAAAAACGTGCGGGTGATATCGGAGAAGTAACCGTCAAAGCCGGCACCCCAGTCAATCAGGAGCATCTCGCCCTCCCGCAGCCGACGGTCAGTAGGGCTGGCATGGGGGTTAGCCGTGTTGGGTCCGGTCGAAACAATCGGCGCGAAGGGCAATTCCGCGTCCGAGCCTGCCCGGAAAAGTTGTACCATCAGTTCAGCCGAGATTTCAAGCTCGCTCTGCCCGGGTTTGACGGTTTTAAGCGTACGAATCAGAGCGGTTTGGGCAATAACTGCTGCCCGGCGCATGGCTTTGAGCTCTTCGTCTCCTTTCCGCATGCGCAGCCCAGCCAGGCACACGCTGCCATCCACGTATTCGGCGTTTGGCAGTGCTCTGCGCAGCAAATCCAGCTCCAGGAAGCGTAATCCGGTGGGCTCAACGCCTACGCGCAGCGGTTTCGCCGAGATTTCTGCAACTGCTCCTTGATAGACCCCCTGCCAGCTTGCCGGATCATCGCCAAAAGGTATGATTTCAGCCGCGAAAGACAGCTCAGCCACCTTTGCCTGCTCCAACTCTGGCAGGATTATCTTCACCTGCCCGTTGCTGCTGATCAATACAACCACCGGCCGTTCCATTAGGTGAAAATTCAGTCCGGTCAGATACCGCAGGCTTGGACCTGGGTTCAGAACAGCCCAATCCAACCCGTTTTGTGCCAGTTGCTCTGCCAATGCGTCAATTCGTTTATTCATATCTACCTCACCCTGGATTTATACCATCAAGGGTATTTTACCTTCCCTGGCGAAGCCGCGACCCAACTTGTGCTTATACATGCCCCTCAGCAACGCGCCTTGAAAGCGCTATAATAGCGGCATGTTAAAAACGCGCAAGGTTTCTTTGAGTTTTTATTGCTTGTGTCTCGGGCGGGGTAGCTGACCGCTTGCGTTTTTGACATCCTGGAACCCGTCAAGAGCAGCGGCACTCCCCCGCTTATGGTGTGAGATGGCTGCTGTTTTTATTTAAGGTTCCAGAGATTAAGGAGAATCCTCATGAAAATATATCAAAATGTCACCGAGCTAAGCGGAAAAACGCCGCTGGTGCGGATTACGCGCATTAACCCCAACCCGAAAGTCGAAGTCCTGGCAAAGCTGGAGTATTTCAACCCCACCCACAGTGTCAAGGACCGTATTGCAGTCAGCATGGTGGACGACGCTGAAAGGCGCGGCATTCTCCACCAGGACAGCATCCTGCTGGAAGCCACAAGCGGCAACACCGGCATCGGGCTGGCGAACGTGGCGGCTGCCCGCGGTTACGGCATCACGATCGTCATGCCAGAATCCGCCAGCATTGAACGCCGCCTGCTGATGCGCGCGCTCGGGGCAGAGCTTATTCTGACGCCCGCTTCCGGTGGGATGGCTGGCGCGATGGAAAAAGCTCAGTCACTGCTGGCGCAAGACAGCCGCTATTGGTGGGCGGATCAGTTTAACAACCCCGCCAACCCTGAAATCCACCAACTCACCACCGGACCCGAAATCTGGCGCGACACCGACGGTAGGGTGGACGTGCTCGTGGCTGGCGTGGGCACCGGCGGCACGATCACCGGCGCGGGCATATACCTGCGGCAGCAAAACCCCGCCCTGAAGATCGTCGCGGTCGAACCAGCCGCATCCCCTGTGCTCTCGGGCGGCGTGAAAGGCGCTCACCCCATCCAGGGCATTGGCGCAGGGTTCATCCCTTCGGTGCTCCAAACCTCTCTGTTGGATGAGGTCATCCAGGTAAGCGGCGAGGCGGCGTTCGAAACAGCCCGTCAGCTCGCGGCGGTCGAGGGCATCCCAGGCGGGATTTCCTCCGGTGCGGCGGTTTGGGCAGCGCTGCAGTTGGCTGCCCGCCCCGAATCAGACGGCAAGCGGATGGTGGTGATCGTGCCGAGCTTCACCGAACGTTACCTGAGCACTGATTTGTTCGCGGACCTCCGAAGAGAGCAAAATGGGGGCAAATAAGGATATGACTCGTAAGGGAACCTCGGCAGCAGAGCGTCCTGGTCTCTTCAAGCGGATGGCGGAGGACGTTCGGGCGGCAGTTGAACGCGACCCAGCCGCGCCAAACGCGTTCGTGGTGCTAACGAGCTACCCTGGCGTCCATGCCGTTTGGGCTCACCGCGCGGAACATTGGTTTTGGAAGCACGGGTTTAAGTGGCTTGCACGCTTTGGCTCGCAGATCACGCGCTTTATCACCGGAATTGAGATTCATCCCGGAGCCAACCTTGGCAGACGCCTGTTCATTGACCACGGCATGGGGATTGTGATTGGTGAGACAGCGGTTGTTGGCGACGACGTGACCCTCTACCACGGGGTCACCCTCGGCGGCACCAGCCTCGAAAAGGTCAAGCGCCACCCCACACTGCAAAGCTGTGTGGTTGTTGGGGCGGGCGCAAAGGTCCTCGGGGATATCACCATCGGCAGCCACAGCCGGATCGGCGCAAACGCGGTGGTTGTTAAGGATGTTCCGCCGCAGTCGGTGGTGGTTGGAGTGCCAGGGCAGATAATCCGCCGCCGCCATTTGATGGACGAGCATCAGACGGACCTGCTGCATTCAGAGATGCCTGATGCCGTTGTGAGCAACCTGAAGGAGTTGATGGAGCGGCTTGCCAGAATTGAAGCCCGCCTCGAGATCCACAGCGATCAACTGAGCCAAATCGAGTTGAACTCCGAAGGAGTTTGGGAGTATTCCGACAGTCAGGATTATGTCATTTGATGGTTAAAAAGATCAGGCGAGCATTCCGCTCGCCTGATGGTCTCCATAAAATCTCTATGCCTTGTTCTTTTTCGTTTCCCGTTTGTGGATCAGGATTTCGCGATAGACAGCCGCAAGAACAACCAGCACCATCACGCCGCCAAGAATCGCGATACCGTCAATGTTGACCACAGGGGGTGGAATCTGTTCGGTTCCGAAAGGGTATTGCCGCAGCGTTTCGGTCGCCCGGGCGGCTGTGGCTGTTGGGTCGGGCTGCACGCCAACCGGCTCAACAAACACAAACACCGCCAGGAGTGCGATCACAAGCACGCCAAGCACGAGCAGCGCGACAGATAAACCATTCGGATTCTTTAATCCCCGATCTTCACTCATTTAACACTCTCCACGGCTTGTTTGGCTGTTTCCACCACGTCCGCGTTATCCCGCAGGATAAGCAAAGTCGCATTTCGCAGAATTGGTCCAATGTTATTCATGATCGTATCCGAAGGATACAACTCGGCGCCGGCTGCCATTTTCTCAAGCGCCGGTTTTAAGGAGATCTCTTCCCAACTGCCAAGAGCAGACGGTCGAGCTGGAATAACGTTTAGGGATTCGCTCCATTTCGCCAGAAACTGGGTGTCTGAAAGGTGCGAGATCAACGCCGTTGCGAGTTCTTGCCTCTGGAGGTCTTCGCTGCCCAATGCCCAAAGCCACGCGTCGGTTAGGGTCATACCTGGCGAAGTAAACGCCGGATCAGGTGCTTCGGGTGTCGAATCCCTGCCCTGCAGCACCACATCAACCGGCAAAAAAGCTGTATCAACCTTGCGTGTGCTGAATGCCTCCCATACCTGTGTGGAAGTCTGCATGGTGACGACCAAATCGGTGAAATGACGGGTGTTCACCCCGTCTTTCAGGGTTTGCAAGGCGGTTGTGAGAGGGGCTTCCTGCAGGATAGTCAGACCCTGCTCGTTTTGCACCAGCCCCCCGAGATTTAGGTAGAGTAATAACAAAAAGGTTCCCCTGGAATCATCAGCGGGAAAACCAAAGTAACCATAGTTTAGCCTGGTATCATTCCAATCGTTGCTGGGGATTAACTGGCTCGTGCTCTGATACACCAAACCCATCGGCACGCCTTTAAAAGGAACTGCCATAACGTCGCCATTGAGCATGCTGGCTTCTCTGCCGAAGTTGTACCAGTCCAGATCAGCCATGACGGTTTTAAGCTCATCATTCCAAAAAACGACTTCTTCACGCGCAGCCTGAAGAAGATGCTCGCGCGAGAGGGCGATCAAATCCGGAGAGGAATCCGGGGCAGCCGCGTGGGTGGTGCGCAGCGCGTCCAGGAGCCCACCACTGCCCGACACTGCTTTGATGCGGACATCCAGCTCGATGCTGTTGGTATAGGCAAACTCAGCCAAACGGTCTTTAAGGACTGCCGCGGCTTCCGACTCGTCGTTGGGATCAAGTTCTGGCGGCAGCCAGAGGATCAGCTTTTCGGGTGGGAGTGAGGGCGTTGGCGTCTGATCTTCGGACGCGTTGGGGGATTGTTCGGCTTCGTTTGTGGGTTGCGGAATATCCGTAAGTTGGGGGTTGTCGGTGGAGGCTGGATTCCAGGGAAATTCCCAGGAATCCGGCAGCATCTCACATCCGCTCAGCCCTAACAAGCTGACGACAATCAGCACCAGCATCAGGAGTTTGAATTTTTTCACGGTCTTATTCATCAATGCAATTGTAAAGCATCTTGCCGGGGAGGTTATCCCAGGCTTACAGGCTTTCCGAGCAGCCCCACAAGGAGCCTAACCGAGTTGAGCACATCATCACGGTCTACCATTTCAGATGGGCTGTGAATGTAGCGGCAGGGGATCGAAAGGCAGCCCGCCGGTACGCCAGCCCGTGCGCGTTGAATCGCGGCGCCATCGGTGCCGCCCGCTTCGAGCACTTCCAACTGATAGGGGATCTCCTGCGTTTTGGCTTCGTTTACCATCCACCTCACCACGCGCGGATCGGCGATGAAGGAGGAATCCCTGACTTTGATTGCGGGTCCATTCCCCAGCGAGACTTCCATCTTAACGCCCAGGGGGGTGTCCCCCGTGCGTGTAACGTCCACCGCGAGTCCAACCTCCGGGTCCACGCCATATGCGGCAGTGACCGCGCCGCGGATGCCAACTTCTTCCTGGACACTGAACACAAAATAGATCTCGTTGACGCCTGGTTTGACTTCCTTAAGTGCTTCCACTGTGATTGCCGCGGCGACCCGATCATCCATCGACTTGGCGACAATGCGTTTCCCCAAATCCACAAGAGGCCGTTCAAATCCACAAACATCCCCAACGCCAACCTTGCTGTCCGCTTTGGAGATGGCGCCGGTGTCGATAAAGTATTTCGGCAGTTCGGGGAACTCCCCTTTGTCCAGACGTTCCATCCCGATCACGCCCTGGGTCCCGTTCATAAACACCACCCTTCCGCCGAGGCAGGTGAGGGGGTTGATGCCGCCGATCGGCATGAAACGGGCAAAGCCGTTGTCATCAACGTGCGTGACCATCAGACCGATTTCATCAATATGTGCAGAAATCATAATCCGCTTGCCGCCTTCTTTTAAGCTGCCCTTGCGCGCGATCAGATTGCCAAGCGCGTCCGTATAAAGCTCATCGACATGTCCCTGGATTTCGGCTTTTACCTTCTCACGAATCACGTGTTCCGAGCCGGAAGGGCCAGGCGTCTCGACCAGGGTTTGTAAAATTGTCCATAAAGAATTTTGCTTTGCCATTACATTTTCTCCTGCGGATTTAGGATGGTTCTATCAAGGCGTGTTAGAGCCGTGTGGATTAGTTTGAGGGTGTTGAGTTCGTCTTCGATGCGGATCAACCCGGCTGCTGAATGGAGGTAGCGCTGCGGCACCGAAACAGAAACACTCGGCACGCCTGCGCGAGTTTTATGAATTTCTCCAGCGTCGGTTCCACCCAATCCCGGTTGGCGGAATTGCCAGGGGATGGCGTCAGCTTCAGCCGAAGCGACCAACCAGCGGATTAGCCGCTGATCGCCGATGGTGCCGCGATCCATGACGTAAATTGCCGGACCATTGCCAAGCCTGGTGTTGGGACTGGTGTTTTCGAGACCATCATAATGCGGCAGGTCATTGGCAGGGGTTGAGTCCATGGCGATCCCGATTTCCGGGTCAAAGGCGAAAGCCGCGGTTCGTGCCCCACGCAAGCCGAGCTCCTCTTGGACGGTGAATGCCGCAAGCAGGTCAACGTTTTCTGGCGCGTGTTTCACGAGCTGAATGAGATTAAAGACGCCCAACCTGTCGTCCAGGGCTTTTGAGCGGATGCTGGGACCCAAAACAACCAGTTTGGTCGCAAAGGTTCCCCTGTCGCCTACTTTGACCTTTCCTCCGCTTCCGGTTCCGATGTCAATCCGCAGTTGGTCAACCTTGAGCACCTGCTGGCGCTCTTCAGGTGTGGTCAGGTGGATCGCTTTGGCGCCAATAACTCCAGGAATGTGTTCGCGGCCAATGGAAACCGGCTTGCCGACTAACTGGCGGGGGTCAACCCCACCGATCACACGGAATTCGAAAATCCCGTCGCCCTCGTCGTTGACGATCATAAAACCGACTTCGTCCATGTGAGCGGCGATCATCACGCGAACACGGTCGGTGCCGGTGCCTTCCCGCCGCACCAACACGTTTCCCATCGCGTCCACTTTCGTTACCGCGGCAAATTCATGCAGTTCTTCCAAAACAATCGCGCGGACTTCCTGCTCATCACCCGAAACGCTCACGGAGTTGCAAAGCTTGCTCAGCAGGTCTAATTCTGTTTCACCCAGGTGGGGACTAAACTTTGTGGAAATATCAGTTTTTGCCATCTTGGTTTACTCCCAGATCACTGTTTTCATAAAATCGAGCGAAAGACCGGCGATGAACTCAGCCATCAACCGCCCCGCCCGCCTGACATCTTTAAGGGATACGACCTCAACCGGGGTGTGCATGTAACGCAGGGGGATGCCGAGCTCGACAACAGGAACCCCGGCTTCGGCTACCTGGATATCCCAGGCATCCGTACCAGAGCCAGTCGGGGCGAAGTCCTTCGCAATACTGATCTCAAATTCTTCCGCGGTGGCGAGCATGGCGCTGTGGAGAGCCGGGTGATTGCAGGAGCCCCAGGTTACGGGGGTTACCTTGCCCATCTCGAAGTTGCCAATTCCAGCGCCGCCAGGAGCTTTGGCGAAAGTCACATCGATTACGATCGCGAAATCCGGTTTGATTGCAACCGCATCCACCATCGCCCCAATTCCGCCGACTTCTTCCTGCGAAGTCGCGACAGCCATGACGTCCCAGAGGTGTTTCCGCCTGGAGAGCAACTCCAGCGCGACTGTGACCGCCGCCACAGACGCACGATTATCGAGGGTATGCCCGCTGACACAATCTCCGGCGAGCTCCATAGGTTCGGTCGCAAAGGAGATGACATCTCCCACACGAACAAACTGCTTCACTTCGTCCGGCAACAATCCCGTGTCCACCAGCAGGTACTTCTGCGGCAGGGGACCGGACTTTCCGTCCTTCGGCAGCAGCCCGGCTGGGGGCATAACCACCATACCCGGTAACTCCCGGGGAACATGCGCGTTCGTGCCGTGGACGGTCACCATCTGACCAGGCAGAATTCGCGGGTCAACTCCGCCAATTTGCGTGAAACGCAAAAATCCTTCATCAATGCCGGTTACCATCAGACCAATCGCGTCCATGTGTGCCGCAATCATCACGCTGGGGCGGGGTTCTGCTCCTTCGCCACGGCGGATCGCCACAAGGCTGCCGAGGTTGTTCACGCGAACTTCGTCGGCAAGCGGCTGCCAGGCAGCCCGGATGATCTCGCGGATCGGGTCTTCATAACCGCTTGGTCCCGCGGCGGAGATCATATCTTTCAGGTGTTGTTTCAAGTCAAGTTTCATAAGCCTCTCTCATGGGTTTGGAGTAGGTTCAACCGAATTCTCGGTTGGTGTCTGAGCGGGATTATCCGTTGGGACGGCAGTCTGAGCCGGGTCTGTGGGGCTGGGCGTCACTGTCGGGGTCCAGGTTGGGGTGCCGGTGGTTGTCGGGGGGAGTGTGTTGGTAGCGGTCGGGGTGATGCTTGCCGTACGGGTAAGGTAAGGCGTAAGGGTCACGCTGGGGATGAAAGTTGCCGTGCCGGTGAGGGTTGGTGTGGCGGTTGGCTGGAGCGGGCCGCGGTCAAGGCGCAAAAGGATGACCCCCAGCAAATAACAAGGGATCGTGATCAGAATGATCAGCGTCAGCATATATCGCGTGCGTGTGCGATTAGAGATTTCTTCCACCAGTTCTCCGACTGCAGTTCAGCTTATCGCCGGTAGTACCTCCCGGCAAATTTAGCTAATTATAGCCCACCCTTTGCGGGTCTGGTGTTTTTAGGGCAACTCCAAAAAGTTCGATCTGTTACGCCAGGTCGAAGATTTTGCCAGGGTTGAGGATGTTGTTGGGGTCGAAGGCTCGCTTTAGCGTTCTCATCAGCTCAAGTTCGACTGGGTCGACGGTTTCCTGGAAGTACGCCTTTCGCTTGATGCCGATGCCGTGTTCGCCGCTCAGCTTTCCTCCGAGAGACATCACAATTGTGTAAAGCCGCCGTACAACCCGATCTTCCAAAACGTACCATTCATCCAGCGGCATCTCAACCGGTTTGATCAATGTGGTGTGCAGGTTGCCGTCGCCAGCATGCCCGTAGGAGGGCATCGTGATGTTGAACTCAGCCGCAAGTTTCGCAATTTCTTCTGTTAACGCGGGGATCCGGGCGATCGGGACAACGATGTCTTCCAGGCTTTGATGCGGGGAGAAGACCTTGAAGGCTTCTGCGATGTTGCGCCGCACCGCCCAGACACGTTCTTGCGTGGTGTAATTATCCGCAACGTAGACCTCAATTGCCTTGTGTGCCATGCAGAGGTCGCCGATCATTTCCGCTTCGCCGTCCACCTGGTCCTGCGTAGTGCCGTCCACTTCGATCAGCAGCATCGAACCGCAATTCTCGTAGTCGAGGTGTTCGTTGAGGTACTTGCAGGAAGTTTCCACCGCGAGGCGGTCCATGAACTCAACCGAAGTGGGGATGATCCCAAGTTGGCTGACGATCATCGGCACGATCTCGATGGCGCTCTGGACGTCCGGAAACAACACGAGCAGGTCGGTTTTGTTTTTAGGTAGAGGTGTTAGCCGGATGGTTACGCTGGTTACGATCCCAAGCGTGCCTTCAGAGCCAATATAGAGGCGCGTGAGGTCATAGCCCGATACATCCTTGACGATCTTGCCCCCGATTCTGACAATATCGCCAGCGGGGGTGACAACTTCCAACCCGGCGATATAGCGGTCTGTCACGCCATATTTGATCGCCTTACCGCCGCCGGCATTCTCGGCGACGTTCCCGCCGATCTGGCAGGACTCGAGGCTCATCGGATAGCCTGCAAAAAACAAACCGTTTTCTGCCACAACCGCGTTGATTTCATTCGTCACAATGCCCGACTGGACTTCAATCATCATGTTTTGCAGGTCCACGTCGAGCACACGGTTCATCTTTTCAAAAGCCATCAGGATTCCGCCGTGCAGTGGAATCGCCCCGCCAGAAAGACCCGAACCAGCCCCGCGGGGAGTGACAGGGATCAGGTTTTCATTCGCGAGTTTCATGATCTCCGCCACCTGCTGCGTGCCTGTGGGAGTCACGATTACTTCGGGCATGCCCGAAAACTGGTCTTTGGGGGTTTCATCATGGGAGTAAGCTTCGAGCTTGTCCTGATCTAACACAACATTAGTCGAGCCAACGATCCTGGTTAGTTCGGCGACAATTTCTGGGGTGATGGGATGATATGTGGTCATGATTTTTTCTCCTCAAGCCGGGAAATCAGTTCAGGCAAGACCTGGAAGGCATCCCCCACAATTCCAAAATCCGCCACCTGGAAGATCGCCGCGTTCGGATCGGTGTTGACTGCCACAATCGTTTCAGCGGTTTTCATGCCCGCCAGGTGTTGGATGGCGCCGGAGATGCCAAAAGCGATGTAGAGCTTTGGCAGCACCGTTTTGCCGCTCAAACCCACTTGCTGCGGGTATCTCGCCCAACCACGGTCAACCGCGTCACGCGAGGCGCCGACCTTGCCCCCGAGGAGGCGCGCCAGGTCGTGCAGGAGCTTGAAGTTATCGGCTTTCTTCATACCGCGTCCGCCAGAAATGATCACATCGCTTTCCTGCAAGTTGGATTCGTCTGTGGACTCCGCCTTGAAGGAGAGAAGTTTGACTCTCTTGTCGACCAGTTCCGGTTTTAGCGTTACATGCCGGATTTCGCCCACGCGCGAGGCATCCCCAGGCAGGGGTTGGGTGGATCGCGGTCTGACCGTCGCCATCTGAGGGCGGTGGTTGGGAGTTTTGATTGTCGCGAGGATGTTGCCGCCAATCGCGGGGCGGGTTTGGAGCAGGTCACCCGTGGCAAGGTCAATTTGCAGGTCGGTGCAGTCTGCCGTCAGACCCGTATGCAGGCGCATCGCCGCGTGGGGCATCAGGGTGCGGCCGTTGTTGGTGGCAGCCGCCAGGATGATGTTTGGCTGTAGCTGCCGCACCAAATCAATCAGCAAGTTGCTGTAGGTCTCAACAATAAAGGCATCCAGGGATGGGTCCTGCACGCTGATGACCAGATCCGCTCCGTGGTGGATCAGGGTCCTCAATTCCACGTCGCTGACATTATCGCCAATCAACACAGACACCAATTGCTCGCCGCAGGCATCCGCCAGGCTTCTGCCCCTGGCTAAGAGTTCGAACGAAACAGGTTTCAGCTTGCCGTTGGCTGCTTCGGCAATCGTCCAGATATTGGTAGGTTTTTCGCTCATAGCAGTTGCCTTTCTTCCAGGAACGCGATTAGCCTGTCGACCGCCGCGTGGAGGTCTTTTTCCTCTTTGATTGTTACCAGCTGACCATTGCGCGTCACTTTTGGTGCTTTCGTGGAGACAACCCGGGTTGGTGAACCTTTCAAACCGAGGTATTCCTGTTTTAGCCCGAGGTCTTCGGCAGTCAGGACTGGAATTTCAACCGTTTTGGCTCGTTTTTTTCCGCGCAGGGTTGGAAGGCGCGGATAGCTGATCTCCTTTACGACCGTCAGAAGGCAGGGCAGGGGAAGTTGGAGTGTTTCGATGCCTTCTTCCACAGACCGCTCCACCGTGATCGTTCGGTTTTCCAGGTCAAGTTCGTTCACTTTACGGACGTAGGTAGCCAGGGGAATATCCAGCCCGGAAGCGATGTTGGGACCAACCTGACCGGTGTCGCCATCGGTGGCTCGTTCGCCGGCGAGGATCAGGTTATAATCGCCAATGCGTCTTACGGCATTAATCAGGGCATACGCCGTCGCCCAGGTGTCCGCCCCGGCAAAAGCCCGGTCGGAGAGGATGTAACCTTCATCACATCCCATGGCAATGGCTTCCTTCAAGGCTTTGACCGCATTCAGCGGTCCCATCGTTAGAACCGTCACCGTTGCGCCATACTGTTCCTTGAGCATCAGGGCGGTTTCAATGGAATAAAGATCCAGGGGGTTCACAATGCTTACCACTCCGTCACGCACCATCGTGCCGGTTTCGGGATCCATTTTCACATTTCCCGTTTCAGGAACTTGCTTGATTGGAACTACGATTTTCAACATAAACTTACTCCTCGGGATGCATTACGCACAATCTGGCAGTTATTGTACTTCAATAGAATTGATAAAAGGAATGGACGTATATCGGGTAAAAGTGAAATGGATGAAGTAAGGATTCATGATTATAATATCCACATAATTCAAGGGTTTAATTCGAAACCCTCTTATCATTCAAAAGGAGATCATTATGAAAAAAAGAGTATTGCTTGTAATCAGTATTATTGTCATCCTGATGGGCGTTATGTCCTTCATCCCCAGCATTAAGCTGGGCACTGAACCCACCTGGCACGCAGCTGTCAAACTGGTCGTCGGTTTGGTTGGTCTTTGGGTTTCCCTGCAGAAGACCGGCAAGACCAAGACCGCCTTGTTGGTGATCGGCATCCTGCTGGCAGCCATGGGCTTGGTGGACGTACTCGGTCTGCTTAAGCTTGGCACAGAACCCGTGTGGCACTCCATCGTCAAGATCGTGATCGGCGCAGTTGCCATTTACCTCGGCGTTACCAACCTCAAAGAGGACTAAGCTCGCAACACAACTAGCATATTTTTGCTGGTCCACATTGTTCAAAAAAACAGCAGCTTATGGCTGCTGTTTTTTTTGTTGGGTCTGGCGATTCTGGGGTTTGGTTGTTTCATCGTAGGTCAGGTTGCGCGGTTCAACCTGACATCCAAAACCTGGCTTTCTGAGCTTGTAAATGTCGCCTTATCAACGCTGTAATTAAAAAGGTATGCTGTTGTTGGTGGGTTGGCTAATCTGATATCAAGGCAGGCCAAGATACTATGACGCCAACCCACCCTACGAGGGTGAGACTCGCGTATTACGTTTACAAATCGGACATCCCCGGAAACAGGAACACAGCGATGGTAGAATCGCATCATTAGGAATTGAGGTTTGAGACTATGAAAACTGCCATCTGGTGGATCAGGCGCGACCTGCGCCTTGGGGACAACCAGGCGCTAACAGAAGCACTGCGCCAGGCTGATGTAGTTTTGTCGGTTTTCATCCTGGACCCCAAGCTTCTCTCATCTGAGTTCGTGGGGCAAGCACGCCTGGCTTTCCTTCTTGAGGGTCTGTGCGAGCTGGACAAGAGCCTGAAACAGCGCGGCAGTAAACTGATTTTACGG
>JAYFQB010000282.1:0-2449 GCA_034927385.1 Anaerolineaceae bacterium
AACAGGTTCTCACGGATGTCGGCTCTGTTATTCCAACCCCGATGTTCCCAACCGTCGGCGTGAACCACATCGCCGCCATAGAGCAGTGTCCCAAATTCCACGCCATAAAACTCAGCCACAGCCGCGAATGCTGAAGCTTCCATTTCCACACAATCACAACCTGCCTGCCGGTATCGGGCAACCCGACCTCTAGTCTCCCGATAAAAAGCATCGGTCGTCCAGGTTTTGGTCAGGAGGTACTCAACCCCTTCCGCCTTCACGACATTTTCGATCTGCCGGACCACCTTCGGGTGAAGCGCAACCTCAAATGCCGGCGCCAGGTAGTGGTACGAAGTGCCCTCATCCCGTACCGCCGCGGTCGGGATCACAAGATGCCCAACTGCCAGCTCCGGGTTCAAAACGCCGCACCCGCCGCAGGCAATAAACTTTTTACTGCCCATATGGATCGCTTTCTCCATGAATCCAACAGCCAGCGGCGCGCCAACCATCGCCTGAAAGAACCCCAAACGCACACCTTCGTATGTCATTTCGTAGTATGGAACATCCCCAACCTCAGATTTGCCCACATACACGGTTTTAGCACCGAAATCCTTGGCAACTTTTTCCACAACTTCTTTGAAAAAGCACATCACCACCAACTCCGGATAGTCCGGTGGGGTTTCAATCATAAAAGGACGGATGATTGCGTCCCGATCCGGGTCAAAATCAGTAATCGGAAAGATATTCTCGCTATTCATCGTTTGTCCACTCTATATCCTCATTCGCAAAACGCTTTCGCATGACTTCTATCGCCTGGGGATTGCTGTCCACCAGGATAAACTTCCGGTCCAGTTTGAGGCACGCCGCGCCGGTTGTACCGCTGCCAGCAAAAAAATCAAAAACCATATCGCCCGGGTTCGAAGATGCCCTTACGATCCGTTCAAGCACGCCGAGCGGTTTTTGGGTGGGGTACCCGGTCTTTTCTTTGCTGTTGGTTCCCACAATCGTATGCCACCAGGTGTCGGTAGGCAGTTTTCCCTTTTCCGCTTTCTCCGCCCCAACCAACCCCGGTGCCATATAAGGGATTCGGTCAATGTCGTCCCGATTGAAGGTGTAGTGGTTGGCATCTTTGGCGTAAAAAAAGATGTTATCGTGCTTGGAGGGCCAGCGGTCTTTGGCACGCCCGCCAAAATCGTATGCCCAGATAATCTCGTTAAGGAAGTTCTCCCGCCCGAAAATTTCGTCCAGAAGAATCTTGCAGTAATGCGCCTCGCGGAAATCAATATGGAAATACAGGCTGCCATCCGCCTTGAGCACGCGGTAAGCTTGGAGCAGCCTTGGCTCCAGAAACGCCCGATAATCCTTGAAACTATCGCTGTAATCGCGGGTGGCGATTACCTCTGTGGAATAGCTTTGATCCCCAAACCCGATCCGGTCGCCCGAGTCAGAACGGGTGGTCTTTAACTGCCGGCGCGATTGCACTTTTCCGGTATTAAACGGCGGATCGATATAAACCAGGTCAACCGTTTCGCCCAAAAGCTTCTGCAGGAAAGGCAAATTGTCCCCAAAATGGATCTGATTTTGCATTGGCAAATTGTAGCATGGTTAAATCAAAAAAGCTGTCCGTGTGGACAGCTTTTAGGGAACTGGCAGGGTTAGGGTAACTCGCTGGTGCAGTGGGGGCAGCGGGTTGCTTCCAGCGGTATCTCAGTCTTGCAGAAGGGGCAGGCTTTGGTCGTGGGAGCTTCAACTGGAGCTACGGCTGGCTTTCGGAGCTTGTTGATTGCCTTGATGAGCAGGAAAATTGCCAGGGCGATGATCAAAAAGTTGACGATAGTCATCAGGAAATTACCGTAAGCAAAGACCACAGCCCCTGCTTCCTTTGCGGCAGCCAGCGTGGTGCCCTTCGCGAGGGCGACTTCTGAAGGATTCAATTGGATGAATAGGTCAGAGAAGTTAACCTTTCCCAGAAGCAAGCCGATTAAAGGCATAATCAGATCTTCCACGAGCGAATTAACAATCTTCCCAAATGCGCCGCCGATCACTACGCCAATAGCCAGGTCGAGAGCGTTACCTTTACTAATAAATTCTTTAAACTCCGAAGCAAATTTTTTCATTTTCACCTCACTTTCTCCCCCTATTATAACGAGAAGCTTCGGCATGGTGTAAAAAATAGTATAAATCCGGTATATGTGAAGAACCTTTGAGTTATCCACGGTATTGTGTGTTGTATAATAATTATGCAATTCGCGAATGGACCAGTTAGGAAAGGATTCAAAAATGGACGATAATCTTGAGAATGCAGCCAAGGAGGTTGAACAAAACCTCAATGACGCTGCAGAAAACGCATGGAAACCAGTGGAAGAAGCTGCCGAACAGGCGCAATCCCACGTGGATGACGTTACCGAAGCATCAGAAACGGTTCAGGGTGAGTGGAGCGAAGTGAAAGATGATTTTCAGAAAGCTTCCG
>JAYFQB010000340.1:0-10159 GCA_034927385.1 Anaerolineaceae bacterium
TTGGGAGGGTGTGAACTGCTTTTTGGATCACAGCCTTAGCGCTCGCTCGGTGCGCGATATTGCCGGGGTGCTGCGCGAAACCCGCTGGGACGATGCCGCCCAAGGCGTGCGGGCTGAACTGATCGCTTTTGGTCCTTCCGCGAAAGTTCTTGCCGATATCGGCAGGCAGGTGCTGGAATCCAGCCCCGAGCCAGCCGTAAGGGTGGGCTTCTCGGCGGATGTCTTATTCAAGGGTAAAGCCGGAAAAGTGGAAAAGATCCTCAGGATCTACTCTGTTGACCTGGTTTACAACCCAGCCCGCGGTGGGATCTTCCTGCGCGCGCTTAATCAACTTGGAATCGAACCGTTACAACCTGGAGGAATAAAGATGGAAACAAATCAGAATAACGACCTTGTTGGGCTGGACCCGGGTGAGAATCCCGCTCCATCCGCTTTAGCCGCGCGCGATTTGCAGGAGCAGCTTTCGGAGATGCGCGCGATGCGTTCAGATATGAGCGCTTTCCTGCTCGAAAGCACTCTGGCGAACACACGCCTGCCGGTTGGGGTTCAGCAGCGCGTTCGCAGCCAGTTTCAGGACCGCGTCTTTGCGCCGTCTGAACTAAAGGCTGCTCTGCGTGAAGCCCACACCATGCTCGGCGAGTTCGATGGCGCTAAAAGCGTTCAGGGACCCGCGCGGATTGAAGGCATGCTGGAACCTGGCGAACGCCTGCAAGCCGCCGTGGACGACCTGTTTGGCGCGCCGCGGGAGAAACAGGTGGCGTCAGCCTCCGTGCCTCGCCTTTCAGGTATCCGCGAGCTTTATCTCAACCTCACCGGCGATTACGATCTGCACGGCGGTTACTTCCCCGAACGCTCGCAGCTCGCGACAACCGCCGACTTCAGCGGTTTGGTCAAAAACAGCCTCAACAAGCTGGTTACCAACACCTGGGACGAACTGGGGAAGGCTGGCTACGACTGGTGGAAGGACGTCACCGTCCAGGAGCACTTCAACAGCTTGCACGAAATCACCGGGACGCTGATTGGCACGGTTGGCGACTTGCCGAGTATTGCTGAAGGCGGAGCGTACACCGAGCTGCATGTTGGCGACTCGCCCGAAACTGCCAGCTTCGTCAAGTATGGCGGATACATCCCGCTCACGCTGGAACTGATCGACCGCGACGAGACCCGCAAGCTGCGATCCTACGCGCGTGAGCTCGCCTCCGCGGGCATGCGCAAGATCTCAAAGCTGGTGGCTGAAATTTTCACGCTCAACGGCGGCACGGGTCCCGCCCTGGCTGACGGCAGCCAACTTTTTAACAACACCGTGGTAACTTCCCCCGGCGGTCACGCCAACCTCGACACCCTGGCTCTCAACCATACCAACTGGGATGTGGTCAGCGGCAAGGTCTATCGGCAGCCTATTCTGGTTAAAGAGGGCATCAATTTCTACGGCACCGGTCCCCGCATGGCAGTTAACCCCAAATATATCCTCGTGGGGCGGTCGCTTCAGAAGGCGGCGATGGAAATCTGCACGGGTTCGCTGGTCCGCGAGTCCGACTATGTTTACGACAACGTCCTGAAAGGCAGCGCGGTTCCTGTGGTCGTGCCCGAATGGACGGATGCCAATGATTGGGCGGCTGCCTGTGACCCACGCGTGGCTCCGGCGATCTTTGTTGGCGAGCGGTTCGGTCTGGCGCCGGAGATCTTCATCGCGGGCGACGAACTCTCACCAGCAGTTTTCAGCAATGATGAGCACCGCCTGAAGGTGCGCCACTACCTGGCGGTTTGGGTCAATGACTTCCGTCCGCTGTTCAAGTGTAACGTCGCTTAGGTTCGAAAGGAGAAGCTTATGGATAAATGGAAAGTATTGTTGAGTTCACGCAAGTTTTGGGCGACCCTCGTTGGGTTGGTTTTCATGGTCATTCGGGCTGTCAAGCCTGACTTCCCGTTGGACGGGGACCAACTGGCTGGAATCCTGGCGCTGCTGGTGAGCTATATTCTGGGCACAGCCCTCGAAGACGGCTTACGCGCCAACAAGTAGACGAACGGTTTATGCCCCGCATGGGATTACTGCCATGCGGGGCAGACTGGAGGAAACATGCAACAAGAAGTACTGGAAAAGGTTGTTAAAGACCTGGTTGGTCCTGGCGCGTTGGCGTATGCCCTACACGCCGATGGCAGCCTGACGATTGTGGATTCCCGCGGCTGGAAGCGCCTCTTTACCCCGGATGACTACCACGCCCTGTGTAAACAGCCCGCCACCCCCCAAAAAAGGAGCAAAGCATGATCTCACTAAACATCCTCACTCAACGCCTTGGCAGGCAGTTTCTGGACCCATATGCCCTCGCGGCTCCGCAGGAAACGCGCGAAGAAGCCGTTCGCCAGGCACTCGAGGAAATCAATCTAAGCCTGAACCACGCCTACTCAATTGCCGGGTTGGATGGCGAGCTTACGGGTGACCTCCCGGAATCCTGCCTTCCCGCGCTTTTCAGTGGAGCGGCGGCAATCCTGATCAGCACGGTGCTGCATTTCGATTTGAGCAGCCATTCCAACTTGCAGGCAGACAAGGCGCAACTGCAGCTCTGGGCGGAGCACCTCAAGCGCCAGTTCGATTTGCAGATGGACAGGCTGCGCCTGCAAGAGCTGCAAAACGCCCAAAACTCGCCGCAATCGCAGTGGGAATGGCGCGAGAACCGGAGTTGGAGCTGATGAATCCCCTGGCGTTAGGCTTTATGGGCAGCCCGTCAAACCCGGATTGGTTTGTCCTCCAGGGCGGGGGCATCGTTAGCTGCGGCTGGAACATGCGGTCTGACAGTGAAGCCAAAGTGACGGAAACTGCCAATGTGAGCGTCAGAGGCTCGCTTTTGGAGCTGCAAGCCATAACCGCTCGGCTTGAAGTGCTGCGGGCAAGCGCCGCCAGCCGGCAGGGGTTTTCCTTGCGGGTTTGGAGCGAAAGCCGCGAATGTTACCTCTACTCTCTCATTAGCGTTTTCAACTGGCAGATCATGCCAGGTCACGCGGCTTCCACGGATGGCGGAAGCTTTAGAATTGAATTGAAGTGGGAAAGGGACAACCTGTTCTACGGGGATGAGGTCTCCCTGCCGCTTTCCAATTCGTCGGGGGTGGCTGTCACCAACGGGCTGACGCTACTCAACCATGATGACCAAACTCCCGGTCACGACAATTGGTTTGAAGCCAACCTGATCCCGATTGGCAATCAATGGAAGCTCCCGCTGCGCATCGAGCTAAAAAACACGTCCAGCGGCGAGCCGTTGGCGGATTTCTGGCTTGGCAGCATGGCGCTGCCCGCGAGCGGTAGTTTCCCCAACCTGGTATTTGAGGCGGAAAACGGAACCGGAGGAACGGTGCTGACGGATGCTGGCGCTTCCAACGGTAAGTACTGCCGTTACGACTGGACCAACAGCGGTTGGACCGACCTGGCGAGCTGGACGATTTCGGCTGTGGACTGCACGCGCCTTCAGGGCTTTAACCTGCTGCCCTTCTTGCGTTTCTTTTCCGCGCCGACTGAAGCCAACCTGAAACTGCGCTGGAAACTGATGGTGGAAAGCGTGCCGGTTTGGCTTGGACCTCAGAGCGAGCTGGAATTGGAGCGGACTTCCCTGCGCATGGAGCCGTTTGCGGTGCCCTGGGGCAATCTTCCATTGCGCGGTTTCGCTGCCGGGCATCAGCTCGTTCTTCAGGCTTTTCATGTTGCCAGCGGGGCACATCAACTTTCCCTGGACGATTTTTTGCTGCTTCCGCAGCAGAGCTTCGCCGCGTATCATGCCATAAGTGCCCTGAAACAGAACGCCAGCCTAACCGATGATCAGCTCCAACCGTCGGTCTGGTCCTCAAGCGGCGGATTGGAACTAAGGACCCATTTGCGAGTGGGCACGGGACACTATTTGCAGCCCGGCACATTACAGCGGTTCTACTGCTTCCAGCGCGAAGCAAATGGCGCCGCGCCGATCGCTCGCGCGCTCTCTGTCAAAGCCTGGTATCGCCCTGCCTGGAGGCTGCCGTGAGTTGGCGCGCGTTTTTGACCCAACGGACGGCGGTGCCGGGTTTGAAGCCCCTCAGCCTTAGCTGGAATGCCATCGGCGGACCGAGTCAGGCTGTGCTCAGCCTGGAGGACGAGCTGGTCGGGTTCGAAACCATGCGCGGTTGGCTTGGCTCCGGCGTTGAGGTTTATGACCCCTCAGACCGGCTTGCGTGGTGGGGCTTTGTGGAGCGGGTTTGCCAACCGATGGAGAAGACAGCAGTCGAGTCCAGCCTGGAAAGCTTCGCGAACCGGATCGCGGTACGTTACCGCATGATGGAACCCGGCAGGGATTACGGAGCCGAGCTTCAGACGCCCTGGAAGGACGATCTTGCCAGCCAGGCAGTTTACGGCGTCCGGGAGCTCCTCATCCAGCGCGACCAGATGAGCGAGCAGCAGGCGCTGCGCCTGAGGGATATGAGCCTCAATCGCCTTGCACAGCCAGCCCGAAAGCTGCTGCCAAACACGAAGCTGAAGCACAGCCAGGTGTTTTGCCGCGGCTGGTTCGAGCGTCTCGCCTGGCGGCAATGGCTTCCCCATTCGGATGTGCTTGGACACAGCCCTGTTCAACAGGGTTCCCAGCCGGTCGGAGCGGTACTTTCTCAGAGAAGCCTGGCGCAATTGTGTGTTTTCCCGGAAGCCGTCAAGATTTCATCAGTGAGCGTCCGTGCCCGAAAAATAGGCTTTCCAACCGACCAAATCCGTTTTCAGATCCAGAGTGACGCTTTGGGGCAGCCCTCGGGGGTGGTTCGGGCGGAAGCGGCGCTGGCTGCCAGCGAGGTCCCGACCGATGGCTTTGGCTGGATAAGCGTTTGGTTCGCTTCACCATGCGCGGTAGAGTCGGGCGAACGCGTTTGGCTGGTGGCGGCACGCGACGGCTCGCCGAGCTCCACTGCATACTGCAGCCTGGGGTTGGATGAAACCCTGGGCTTTCCGGATGGCAAAATGCTGCTTTGGGACGCTTCGTTGAACCAGTGGAAACCTCGCAACCCGGACGCCGACTTGCTCTACAAACTGACCTCTCTGAGCGATTCGGTTGACCTGATGGAGCGAATGGTTCAGCAGGCTGGCTTCTTTAGCGGCTTCACCTTTGAAGCAGGGCAGGGCTTTAGCCTTCCGTATGTCAGTCAAACAGGGGCGGACTGCCAGGCTGCTTTTTTAGACCTGCTGCGCATGGGCACACCTGGCTTTGAAAACCTGCTGGTGGAGGTAAGCCCCGGTCGCCACCTGCGGGTCTTCCCACAGCCCCAACCCTCAAGCTCGCGCTTCTGGCTCGGCAAAGATGGGCGCATAAACAATGAAACCGGCGGAAGGCTGGAACCCGCCTGGCAGGCGGTTGGCAGCTGGCTTACCTCCGAAACCGGCACAGCCTGCTTCCTTGACAACCTGCGCCTTGATGTTTCTGATAACAATTTTCAAATTGGAACGGATTCTGCGGGCTAAACTTAGACAAACGCAAATAAAACCATTCAGATGTACCATGACCTGATAAAATATCAGGGTGATCATTACGTTAACTCCTAATCCAAGCGTCGACAGGACCCTGGTCGTATCACGTCTCAAGTTTAATGAGATCTTACGAGCTGAGCCTGCCTTGTTGGATTGGGGAGGAAAGGGGCTTCTTGCATCGCGCGGTCTGAAAGAGCTTGGTCAGCCCAGCCTCGTGCTCGGCTTTGTTGGCGGGGGTGCTGGCAAGATGCTTGAAGACGGCTTAACAAAACTAAACATCCAATCGGATTTTGTCGGGGTGGATGGGGAAACTCGTTCCAACACGGTTGTCCAGGAAGAATCCAACGACTGGTACATGCTGGTAAACGAACCCGGTCCTCGCGTCACTCCTGAAAACATCGATGACATATTTATTAAGGCGAGCGAGTACGCTAACCCTGGCGACATCTGGCTCGTTGCCGGCAGCCTCCCGCCGGGCGTGCCTGAAGACTTCTTTGCCAGGCTGATTCGGATGCTGAAAGCTAAAGGAGTCCGTGTAGTTTTTGACGCCATCTCGGCACCCCTGAAATTGGGGGTACAGGAGGTGCCATGGATGCTCTACCCCGAAGTGGCTGAGGCGGAACGGCTGGTCGGTTTTGAAATCCTGAATTTTGACATGGCAAAACGCGCCGCGATGCACTTCTTGCAGCAGGGCATCGAGAATGTGGCAATTATCCTCGAAAAAGGCGGCTTGCTGCTATCCTCCAGGAGTCTTATGGTGATGGCTTCACCCTTAAAAGTGCCGGTTGTCAGGGTGACCGGCGGCAGAAGCGCCCTTTGCGCCGGGTTGTTGGATGGGTTTGCCAAGGGGCTGCCGCTGGTTGAGATTGCCAGATATGCGATGGCATTCCGGGGGGCGTATGTTTCAAACAAAGATTTTTACTCAGGCGGTCCTGTGGACTTTCAGGATCTGATCCACATGGTCGAAATTCGCGCCATCCCTATCTCGCAGTAATTCCAAAAGGTCTATTCCAGCCAGAGCGTCCCAGCCATGCTCATCATCGCCAACAGGCGCAGGTTTGCGCCGGTTGAATCCTGCTTTGCGGGCTGTGCCTGGGTGAGGGTAAGCCAAACCTGTTCTTGCTTTTCGCGGTTAGCTTCAAGCAAAGCCAGAGGACCAAGGCAGCAGAAGCTCGCGATCTGTGAAAAACCTTCTTCAACCTCACCGGTAAGCACTGATGGGGTGGACTGTGCCCTTTTCAGACGGGCAAGAGCCAGAGCAGCCCTCTCCGAAAAACCATCTCCCGGATAAAAAAGACCTTCCAGCCCGATCTGCAGCAGGCTCAGACCTTCCTGCCTGCCGGGCAGGTCACTTCTCTTTCGGAGCAGGGGGAGGATTGCCTGCCAATCCGCAGTTGTCTGTGCCTGCCAGGTCTGGTCCGGTTGCTCACGGGCGATTAAGCGGTACAACGTCGGGCTAAACACGCTTTCGCGGTCTGGCTGCGGGTCTTTCAGAAAGTCCAGCAGTGCCCCCGTGCGTTCGTGGAAGATCAAGTCAAGATCGAACCGATGCAAACCACCCCACTGTTTCCTGGCAGCCAGCAGCGCGCCAAGAATCCAGGCTTCCGCGTGTGGGTCAGGCTCAAGGCGGGTGGATGTGGGTAGGTCGGGCATGCAAAGCCAACTGCTCAGGGCGGGATAGTCCAGCGCGGGATGCCCCAACAGGTGAGCCAGCATTCGCTCAAACCGGTCGCGCGAATCATCATCGTTCTGTGCCATTTGGGTCTGAATGAACATCCCCAACCCCTGTGCCAGGCTCGTGCTGGTAAGCTGGTATCTCAAACCGCGTTTGTGCGTCTCACCGCGCAAAAATTCCGTGGTGCCGTCAAACCCCCGAAGCAGGTAAGTTGCTTGCCACTCCTCATAAGCCTGTCGCAAGGCTGCTTGCCGCTCGTTGAAAACAACTTCCTCTTGGGCGGGGATATCCGGGGAAATCAGTGAAGGCTGCGGGAAAGGTTTCGCCGTGGCAGAAGGGTTCACTAAGCCGCGCTGTTGGCGCTTGCGCTGCGTGCGCCGCACCAGGAACAACAGACCGATAAAGATGGCGATCAATCCAATCAGGCTGATTAAGCCTGTGGCATCTTGTGGGTTAAAGGTTTGGAAATGCATGCTGACTGCCTCCCGGGTAATCTTACCGCAAATTCCCCCGTAAAAAAACAACAGCCGGTTTTGCGCGGCGGTTGTTCGTTTCCGGGTAAGGGTTAGGGCTGATATTCCGGCAAACCAGAACACCAAATTGTCCTACCGTCGATGTCCATGCTGCTGTCGGCGTCGTTGAGTTGGTTCAAAACGCCGCGCAGGACCTCCTCGTGCTCCTGGTAGAGCTTTCCAGCCGTATAGGTGGAAATAGTGGTGGACTGCCAGGGGTAATCCGCGTATTCCTCCTGGAAATTGGCATATCCGCAAGCCAGGATCATTTTTAGCTTTTCCCGCATTGCCGGGTCGAGGTCCGGTTGATCATAAATCTGGAAAAACGTTGGAACAGCATCATTGGAAAGCCCAAACACCAGGTAAGTGGTATCGAGATTTCCACCTTTCATAGCCATCTCGAGGTTCAGGCGGGCAATCAGACCGTCCTCATTAATTCCGAACAACACCAGCCCAAAAGCCATAAGTCCGAGCACAAGCACCAACCCTAGCTTACGGAAAGAGTTGGTTAGCTCCATAATAATCAGAGCCAGGAGCAGCAGCCCGATGAAAATCATGAAGACGTGAGCCGCCAGGCGTGAGCTGGTAAAGCCGTACGCCTGCTCATACAGCCGCAACCGCTGAAACGCGGAAATTAACATCACGCCAACCTGGGCTAAAAGAAGCCCCGCCATCACCGAAAACGCGCGTTTTTTCGCCGTTGTGTCCCGCCTGGTGAAGGAGGCAAGGGCGAAGTACAAGATGCCCGCAATTACCGCCACCGTCACAAGCTCAAAAAAGCCGCGCCGGGCATATTCGGCGTAAGTGAAACCGTCAATGCTTATATTGGCTGAGCCAGCGAAGAAATAGCGGAACTGCACCACCAGGAAAAACGCGAACAGCAGGTTTAGGCTGATCAACGCGATGCTGGTTTCGGTCATCCCCAAAAAGGGTTTGACCAGCGGCTTGTCGGGCTGGATGGCAAGGATCTTCCCGCTTTTGCTGAACGTGTGCCAAAGCGCGGCTGCCCCAAACCAGGTTAACAGCAGAATAATCAGGGTCTGGGGAATGAGATCCTCGAAGGCATCGAACTTCAACCAGTCGAAGGCGTTGCCGAGCATATTCGAGAAGATAGCATCCGCAGCCGTCAGCAATAACCCGAAAATCAGCAACAGCGGGATGGTGATCAACACCCCCCGCAGGATAGCCTTGCCGACGCGGCGTTTGTCCGGAGCCTGCGCCTTGTTTTCCTGTGAAAGCTGGATGGCTTCAAAGATCAAAAGAGGCGTGCCAATAACGCCTGAGGGGATCAGTTTGAACAATCCTCCAATCAGTTCCCGAATACGGAATTGCAGCCACTGCCCGTTCAACAGGCTGACCGTCACCAACAGCATCCCCAATCCGCTGAAAAGGATTAAAGAGGAAACGGTGGCAAAGGCGCTGCGAAAACCAGTCAGCAGCGCGCTAAGGCTCGTTAGAGCTATTAGCGTAATGCTCGTAAGCGGCAGCTTTTTTCCTTCGAGTCGCGCGATTAAAAGAACAACCGCCAGGTACAAGTTCACGGTAACAGCCCAGTGCCACCCCCACATTTTGCCGAAGAACAACACGTCCACAAGTACCGCCGCGCCAAAAGCCGCCAACAGGATCAGGAATGGGTGCCTTAGTTTGGTGTCCTCCGTGCTGTTTTGGTCTTTGAAACCGCCGCCGGGTAGTTCGGCTGCTTCTTCCATCTTTCCGTCTGTTCCAATGTTGTCTTCCATAATGTCCTTTCTCGAACCCAGGCTGCTCATGGCGGCTCTGTGGGTCAGGCAACACGCAGCTATGATATCACCAGAGAAGTTGCTTTCCCTCTCAATTCCTATCTATGTCTGCAAAAACCTCGCCGAAAACTCACATCCCAAGGGAGATGGAAGGTGTCAAAGCCTGGATCGCATCTTCGCTGTTGGAAAAACTCAAAAAGGACGATCTTCCTCCTTCCTCCTGGTCAGGAACCTAAGGCAAACGTTCGTATAAGTTTCAAAAAGCGAAGCATATCGCGCTTATGCTATACTTTAAAAAAATATGATCGATGAGGGAACTATGGACAAAGTTGTTATCGTTACGGATTCGTCTGCTTATCTGCCTAAGGAATACGCGGAAAAGTATCAGATTCCGGTTGTGCCGCTAACAGTCAACTGGAACGGAAAGTCTTACGCTGATGGAATCGATATCGAGGCTGATGAGTTTTACCAGCAATTAGCTCAGTCCAAAAACATGGCGACCACCAGTCAGGTCAGCGTGGGTCAATTTCTTGAAACATTCTCCAGATTGCTGGATCAGGGAATGCAGGTGCTCTACCTCGGCATTTCCAGCGGCATCTCCGCCACAGTCAACTCGGCTTTTCAGGCGAAGGTGGAGCTTGGAGACCCCGAAAACCTGATTGTGATGGACACCAAAATCGTCTCCATGGCGCTCAGCCTGATGGTTCTGGAAGTGGCGCGGGCGGCTGAAAATGGCGCGTCTTTGCAGGAATGCCACGAATTAGCC